>CAZXBV010000035.1:0-9945 GCA_964639155.1 uncultured Methanotrichaceae archaeon | reverse complement strand
ACACTCGCTGCCTTTCCCTTTGCGCGAACAGCTCGCGCGCGAGCGCATCGAGGCCCAGCTCCTCGTCTAGCGCCCGGATCTCCTCGGCCTTTGCGCGGGTCATCGGCTTTTTGGGCGCGGCCTGGCAGGAGTCCGTGTTCTCAGTTGCGCGGTAGGACCCAATCTTTCTTGCAAATTCCATGATTTCGCTCTTGTCCATCGCGATCAGGGGGTGGTATATGGGAAAGTCAATCCCGGACTGTTCGGCCATTATGTTCATGGGCGTCTGAGACGCAACCTGGCCCAAAGAATAGCCGGTCACGATCCCGTAGGCACCTTCCTCTTCCATCACGAGCCCTGCGATCCGGTACATCAACCGTCTGCAAAGAAGACAGGTGGCCCGGGTCCCAAGATCTGCGATCTTTTCGAGGCCCGGGCCTATCGGGACCGTTATGAAATTGACCCTCCGGCCCGAGGTCCATCCTTTCAGCGCCTCGGCCGATTTCAGGGCCTGAACGCTTGCATCGACATAAGGCCGCACATCAAAATAGAGCAGCGATATCGGGCAACCACGCCGCATCATCATCCAGGCTGCAACCGGTGAATCGATCCCACCGGATATGAGCGCCAACATCTTGGGTTGCGATCCCAAAGGAAGGCCGCCAACTCCAGGAACTGTTCCTGTGAAGACAAGCGCCTTGTCTCGCCTTGCCTCAACGAATATCTCCATCTCAGGGTTGGTAAGGTCCACTCTCGCGCCGATCCTTTCCTGAACGGCACTGCCCACCACCACGCCCAGTTCAGTGCTGGATATCTTGCCGCCACCCCGGCGCGGCCTGATCGCAAAAGAGTCTGGCGGCGGAGATCTCGCAGCCGCAAGCTCTGCTGCAAGCTCTGAAATCTCATCGAGATCGGGCTTTGCGGTGTGAACCGGACTTGCCGAGACCACACCAAAAACGTCTGCAACCAACTCTGATGCCCGCGAATCACTCGTTTGAACGAAGATCCTGCCCCTCTCTCTTGACATCTGATGATCTACCCCTGCCTCTCGCAGCACAAAGGCTATGTTGGACGCCAGGATCCGCTCCCAACTGTTCCTGGTCCAAGCGTCCTTGAGTGCGATCTCGCCGTATCGCACCAGAACTGAATCAAAAGAGGGCTTTGAGGCCATTAAAATTGAGCCCCCAAAGAAGGGAGGTAAATTACGGAAAAACGCGGAAACCGCGAAAATCGCCGGAATTACCTGGCTGCCAGAACTTTATCTGATCTTCTTATCCGCCTTCTCTTCGCACCAGCTGAGGTGTACTTCTGCAGGGGTCCGGGTCTCTTATATCGGGTTTCGGATTGAGCAACTTGCCTGATCTGACCTTTTCTCCCTTTGATCTTGACCCATGTAACGGTACCTGTCTTTCCCATAAGCACGGCACTATTCATGGAGATGTTAAATAGCTTTCGTGGATGGGGGGCAGATTCAAAACAGATCCACCAACCCGAAAAGAACGACGAAATGTGTGAAGTGGGCAAAAACCAAAGGCGGGACGAAATAAAGATAACCAGGAAGACCTATGGAATGAGCCGTGACCCACGAAATCGAACTTCCATCGATTCATCCAGGAAAGTCCGCAGCCCTCATAGCCGTGGGCTTGGCAATATACCTCACTTACATCTATCACGTGGGCCACCAAGAAGTAGCAGAAATCCTCTCCAACGTGAATCTGAGCATATTAGCAGCCGTCTTCTCTCTTTCGGTGATAGCCATCTTCTTCAACACCTTATCCTGGAAGAAAGTGGCAGAACAGCTCGATTACAGAGTCTCCTTAAAGGACATGTTTCTCATGTACCTCTCAGGCTTTTTCCTAAACAACCTGATCCCGTCAGGAAGCTTCTCGGGAGAGACTGCTCGCATCTATTTCCTGAACAATATCGCCGAAAACTCAAGGCTAGATGCCACCTCAGCCACGGTCGCCGCCACCAGAATAATCGCCGCGATCCCCTTCATCCTTGGAATGGGCATAGGATTAGTATACATCACATTGTTCTACGAGATTCCAGCCTGGGCTCTTGCCATCTGCATCCTGATGATGCTCTTTGCGGTCTCTGTAGCCGTCATCTTCGTTGTCATATGTTTCACAGACGGCTGGCTCCTGAGGATCATTGACTTCACGATCTCGCTCGTCGAACGGCTCTCAGACCAAAAGATAGATCGAGAGATCTGCAACGGAGCGGTCTGTCAGTTCCATCAGAGCATGGACATTCTCACCGCCAACAATTCTGCCCTCTTCATAAGTGTTATCTGGGCCACAGCAGGCTGGTTTTCCATGAACATGGTGGCCTTTGCCGCCTTCAAAGCCCTGGACGTCAAGATAACCGTTTTTGCCATATTTGCAGTATACGCCGTGATCATAGTCTTCCAGACTCTGCCCATAATCCTGCCGGGGGGCGTTGGGCTCGTCGACATAATCATGACCTCGCTATTTGGCGCAGTCGGCGTATCGATTCACGATGCAGCAGCGGTGACCATCCTGATAAGGCTGGTCCAGCTCTGTTTCATCACGGCTTTGGGCGGCATTGCCACCATTCATCTCTTAAGGCAGGTCAATCACAACAACAATCACGAAAAGCCAGCGGCAACAAAAAGCTTTTAAATAGGGGCGCGTATTCTGCCCAACCGTAAGGAAGGGACAGTAGGGTAGCCTGGTCGATCCTCGAGCGTTTGGGACGCTTGGACTGCGGTTCAAATCCGCGCTGTCCCACCAATTTTAGACTTGCATTAGGTTCATCACCTCGATTCTTTTCAAAGCCAATATCACACGTTTTGATAGTCCCCCATCAATTGGTTGGTGTTTTGTGATAAGGAAATGTGAGTAGTTCTCGCAAATGTCCGGTTGTGGTCAGTCAATCCATATTCCTTCGCGCCTCCAAAATATAAAAATCAGAAGGTGCTGGCTATATCGCTCTCCCAGGTATCACGCCTTCCCAGCCGCCAAAAGCACCGTCAATGATAGTCTCGCCACCAGCTGGATCGAGGTCCCATAACGAATCTGCCTGGTCATAAGCTTGCAACGCTTCTTCGTATCTTCCAAGCCCGTAGAGCGCATCCCCTTTGAGCACCCAAGTCTCCCAACTCGTCTGGTCGATCTCCTGGGCTTCGAGTGCACAATAGTAAGCTTCTTGGTACCTGTCTAAAAGCAAGAGTGCATCGCCCTTTGCGATCAAAGCATCGAAGTTCAAGGGATCGATATCGAGAGCCTGTTCGTAATACCTAAGCGCCGCCTCGTATCGGCCATCCAGGAAAGCCATGTCTCCAAGCTCTATCCAATCCATAACCTCGATCGCTCCATCGGTGGTCGAGACCAGCTCAGATCCTGCATTATCCAAAGAGGCGTCTTTTCCCTTTTCGTCTGCATCTGTATCGCTGGAAGTTCCAGATTCCAAGACCATCTGGCCATAAACCCACGCAATCCCCTGACTTGCAGTCTCTTGGTTCTGTGACCAGGTGGATGGATCAGAGTCAAGAATGGTATACTCTCCTTTGGGGAGCACCAAATTAGGCGCCACCTTCCAGTATGCGTCAGATACGTCCCACATTCCAGGCTCGCCGCTAGCAAGCATCGTCTTCAAAACAGAGCCAGCTTCATCCTGTATCCCGATCGTTCCGGGAGCTTGACCCTTGCCGTGATTCCAGTGGTACGTACGAATTTCTGTGATCAAGTACGTTCGGTCGAGAGTAAACTTCGTGGGGTTGGAAGGTTTGTTCTCGACTGCGCCCAAGGTGTTACGCTCGAATATCAGGACCGGTTCACCTTCGGTCTTTATTTTATCCCCCTCTTCGTCGGGACCAGAATCCTTGACGAGTCCTGCCTCAGGTCCGAAAACGTCTCGTTTCCATTTCTCGTTGTTGTTCTCGTTTGTCTCCGTGACTGATCCTGAACCTGCATAGTTGGAATTGTCAACTGCCACCTTAACGTCCCAAAGACCCGACGGCGCATCAGATGGGATTGACAAGATCAGGGTTGTGGTCTTTGTCTTGCCTGCCGCAAGGCCCAAGATCTGGACGGGATCTGCAATTACCGATTCTTGATAATCTTCTTTGGGGAATGAATATGCATATACCTCAAAGGGGCCAGCATTGCCGGTGCCTTGATTTGTGAAAGTCACCTCTACTTTTGCCGACATTCCCGGTCTGATCCCGGTTGGGACAAAGAGATCCAATATATTCAGGTCTGCCGTGCCGCTATCTGTATATGTTTTGTTTGTCTCGCTTGTTTCGCTGTCAGAGGATGTGCCATCGGTTTCGCTATCATCATCAGCATCAGCATCAGTATCTGATGCGGTATTTCCGATGGGCGCATAAACAAATCCCTTGGCATCAAAGAGGTATCCATAACCGGTAGGCATTCTGACGAGACTAATGGCACCTTTCCCCTCAGAGGTCTTTGCCATCCCGATGATGAAAACTCCTGCCACGGGATAGCTCGGATCGTTTGTGATAAATGTGCCCGTGCACGGATCGATGTCGCCGCCGGTCCAGGTTCCGCTAATGGACGTTGCAGGATTCTCCCAGGGACCAGTTGCAGTACCTGTCAGCGTGAGGGAAACGCCTGTCAGATGCACTCCAGGGTCACAGACCCGATCCACGCTCAACTTGCCGTTTACAACTGGTGCTGTGGCAGCGCCCCCGAAATTAAGCTCTAAGTGAGCAGGTCTTCCGTCGTACTCTGTGTATCCGGTGTAATCTATGGCCTGAGCTTGGCTGGCCGCCATAACAAGGATCAGAATCGATGCAATTGATGCCGAGGCGAGGAAAAAGGCTGAGTCTCTCGCCTTTGGGTGATCGTGATGTTCTTTGGACATTTTCGATTCTCCACAATGATGAGTTCAGGTTCAAATTTGGTGAATTGCAATTAAATATAATTAAATATACATCATAGATTTAACTTGTGGCCCACCATAATTATGATGGGCAAATAGCCAATCAACGATCTCCATGTACAAATACGTTTTGAGATGATCTTTCGGACAAATATCAAACTCACAAGAGTTTAAGATTTGACCTATTCGTTATCGTTAAGCACTATTCTGGCGGGAACCAATTAGTTCCATCTAATTGGTTCTCGACTATAACTATTTTGTCTTAACCAATGACCGATTTAGCGTCTATAGGGCTGATGTCAATCAGCCTATTTGTCTCGGAACATCAATTCGTCCTGGGACAAGCTCCCAACTTCTGTTGGGTGTTTTTGACGTGCATACGACGTATCCTGCCACCCCTATTGCTTACATGGATATAATTTTATATACTTTAACTGCATCACACCTACCTAAATATTCACTTGCAACGCAGGCCATTCAGGATCCCTGGTGCAGATTTCAGGACATTCAGCTGAGTTGTCAATCGCGTCTTTGGATACAAGGAGTGATCATCATGAAGCACAAAATGACGTTCAAGACCATTTACATCGTTTCAGCCCTCACTATCCTTTTATGCGTCTCATGCGGCCTTGCCTCTGCCGAAACCAAGACGACAGCGCTTACAGGAGAGTACACAGACTTTGGAACTGACATCGATGGAGACGGCTTTTACGACTTCTTGACTGTGGAAGTCGGCGTTTCCGTCCGCAATCAAGACGAGTATAGCATTATGGCTTTCCTCTTCGATCCAGAAGGAAGAGAAGTGACTTGGGCAGGAGACCACAGACGTTTGTCTCCAGGAAATCACACCATGCGCCTCGAATTCGAGGCGGGAAGCATAGCAGAAAACGGATGGATTGGCCCTTATAAGCTCAAAAAATTGGTCCTGGCTTCGGGCGATTCTGACACAGGCATGGAAATGTGCGATTATGCCTCCGAGCCCCATATCACCTCATCGTACAACGCTTCCGACTTCGCAAGCTCTGTGGCCGACTCTTCAGAAGATGGGCGAGGATTTCAGCTAGGACTGTATCCCAACGATTTGAACGGTGCCTCCACCCTAGAAAAAACCGGCAATGGAAACGAGAAGGTCATATCAGGGAACGGATCTGGCGAGCTGCTCCTCACGTTCCAGATCAAAGACACAATTCCAGTTCTTGATGGAAGGTACAGCTACGACGTTGTGGATATCAACATACCGCCGATCTCCACGCCCTTTAAGGTAATCTGCTTACCTAGCCTTGGAGGTCGTATATACGATCTTCCAAACGTCACCATGACTGCAAAACCCAACAACTTTTCTGTCGGAGCCGAGAAAGTCAAAAACCTCAACATTGGTCTTAAGAAACTGCAAGGAGAACGAACGCGGATATGGTTCACAACTCAGATAGAGGCGTCTGAAAATGGGACTGCAATAACGGAAAGCGATCTCATCTCGCCGGGCCCTTACCATGCAAAGATATTTGGAGATGCGGCAGAAAACGCGACACAAGTTAATCTGACGATGACTATGGTCAAAAAGATCATCGTGGACGGCAGGTTCGACCTCGGGATCAACACCACAGGATTTCCTGCTGGAGAATACACAATTGAGGCAAAAGCCCTCAACGGATCGTTCCGGTTCGACGAGATCGCATTGGGTGGTTTTTCCATGTAACCTCAACCGAACGATCCCATCGATCCTATGATCTCAAAGCGGTTGTGATCACTTAGCGCCCCAAAAATTGGCCCAAAAATTTCACGGGCTTGGGGTGCTAAACTCCAGGCTCGCAAAAAAAGTCATTGATCTGATCTGAATGAATTTCTGGATCGTTCTGAAAAGCTCTAACCTATTTGAGGGATCATAACCAGAACTTCGACGGTCCTTTATAGATTCTCTTTAATGTACCTGTACGCAATTCTTCCTATTATTTTTAAAGATTTTAGAGGACTCCAGCCCTCGACTCCTCCTGAGGTGGTTGGGTGGCCCTCCTGATACGTGATGCCGGATTTTTCGTACTCTTCTTGTGCGATCTTCTCAAGAGACATTCCAGCAATTACCACAAAAATTCCCAAGAATATTGCGACCCAGACTGGCCAGGTTATCCTCATGACATCATCACCATACTCGATCATTGCATCAACATCAATTCATGTGTCGATTTCCTCAGGGAAAAATAGTGGACGATTTAAAGATAAATATTATGGGCCAAATTGACCGAATGGAACACATTTCTCTTCATCCCAAAGAAGTTGTGACCTCGTTCGAGAAGACTTTTTATCCTTCTCTTCCGACTATTACACCATGGCATCCCTTTCGGGAGAGGTGGGCGGCCTTTTCATGCCCAATCCCATCATGCTGGCGGCGGGAATATTGGGCACCACGGGCGCGTCCCTAAGAAGAGCAGCTCGTTTTGGCGCGGGTTGCGTTGTGACAAAGTCTCTGGGACCCGAGCCAAAAGCAGGTCACAGGGGGCCCACCGTGGTCCAGGTGGAAGGCGGGCTTCTCAACGCAATGGGCCTGCCCAACCCCTCGTATCGAAATTTCCAAGAAGAGATCAATGTAGCCAGAGAAGGCGGCGTTCCAGTTGTCGCCAGCATATTTGGATCGTGTGCAGAAGAGTTCGTTGAAGTGGCAAAAGGACTAGATGTCGACTGCTTTGAGCTAAACTTGAGCTGTCCTCATGCCGAAAGGTATGGCGCTGAGATCGGATGTGAGGGCGTTAACGTCGAAGAGATCACAAGAGCCGTAAAGAAAAGCGTTCAGGTCCCGGTTTGGGTCAAGCTCACGCCCAACGTGACAGACATAAGGGTTTTGGGCGTGGCAGCTCAAAGGGGCGGGGCAGATGCGGTGGTGGCCATAAACACGCTGAAAGCGATGGCAATAGACGTGGAGACTGGAATGCCGATTCTTGGCAATCGGTTCGGAGGGCTTTCGGGTCCTGCCATCAAGCCCGTGGCCGTAAGATGCGTCTATGATCTGGCGTCGGTCCTGGAGATACCGGTGATCGGCGTTGGCGGGATCTCAACCTGGGAAGATGCGATCGAGATGATTCTGGCCGGAGCCCAAGGGGTTCAGATCGGGACGGCCCTGAAAGACGGTTACGACCTGTTCGGTTCGATCTATAGCGGGATCGCGTCTTACCTTGAGAGGAAAAGCCTCACCCTTTCGGAGATTAGGGGCATGGCCAGGAGGTTTTAGATGAGGCCCATAAATAGCGTGATCAAAGAGATCAGGGAAGAGACCCCCTTGGTCAAGACGTTCTTTTTCGATGCGTCCCTGTACCCAAAACCAGGCCAGTACATGATGCTTTGGGTTAGGGGTATAGATGAGATTCCAATGAGCTTTTCTTACCCCAACGGAATGACGGTTCAGCGTGTTGGGGACGCTACAAGTGCTCTTTTCGATCTTGGCCCTGGGAACAGCATCGGAGTTCGCGGCCCTTTGGGCAACGGTTTCACTCTGGAAGGGGAACAGATCCTTCTTGTGGGCGGTGGCGTTGGGGCTGCACCACTTGCATTTTTAGGTGATGTAGCAAAGGATAAGGGAGTCGAGGTCACCACTCTCGTGGGCTATCGGTGTTGCGATGACGTTCTTTTCGAAGAACGTTTCAGGAAGATGGGCGATCTTGTAATAACCACAGACGATGGTTCTCTTGGGACTTGTGGTCGTGCATCTTCAGGCCTATCCTGTCTGGATCTCGAAGATTACGACCAGATCTACCTTTGTGGTCCTGAGGTCATGATGGTCGACATAATTCAAAGGTGCAAAGGTTTTGAAGATAAGATCCAAGCCAGCATCGAGCGTTACATGAAATGCGGCATGGGCGTTTGCGGCTCTTGCTGTCTTGATCCGGATGGGACAAGGGTTTGCGTCGAAGGGCCAGTAATCAGGGCAGATCGGCTTCTCAATACTGAGTTTGGTCGTTACAAGAGAGGTCCTAGCGGTTCTAAAAAGTATCGTTAAGCACTAATCTTTCGAGAACCGATTAGACTCATCTGATCAGTTCTCGACTATAACTACAGGAGATGATTTGGGTTGATAGCCAGATTTCTTTACGAGGGCAAAACCATGGAAGGCGAAGTCATTGGTGAGCGAATCAAGGCCAATAATTGCGATTTTGGCCTCGATGATGTGAAACTTCTCGCGCCAGCGGTGCCAAGCAAGGTGATATGTGTAGGCCTAAACTACGTTGAACACGCAAAAGAGCTCGAGATGGATCTGCCCGAAAACCCCATAATATTTCTCAAACCGCCAACTGCAGTGATCGGCCCTGGCGCAGACATAATTATGCCACCTTCAAGCATCCAGGTGGATTACGAGGGCGAATTGGGCGTGGTTATCGGGAATAGGTGCAAAGACGTTCCCGCTTTGAAGGCCGAAGACTACATTTTGGGTTATACGTGCTTCAACGACGTAACTGCCCGAGATCTTCAGGGAAAAGATGTTCAGTGGACTCGTGCCAAGAGCTTTGACACCTTTGCGCCGATGGGTCCCTACATCGAACAAGCTGATCCGGCCGATCTGAACATCCAGACGAGAGTAAACGGCAAAATAAAACAGGACTCCAACACGTCAGACCTGATATTTTCAGTGCCAAAGCTCGTAGAGTTCATCAGCGAGATCATGACGCTTCTTCCAGGTGACGTCATAGCGACGGGAACGCCTCCGGGCGTGGGATCACTGAAATCAGGTGACGTGGTGGAAGTCGAGATCGAAAGCTTAGGAGCGTTACAGAATCGAGTGGTCTAACCAAGTTCGCCATCTCGATTTTTCAATCGACAAACTGCTAGATCAACGGGTTCACAGAAGCGGCAAAGCATCTCTCTTTCTGTACACCATCCCAAGGCAGCCCGCCCGACGCGAAGGCGCCCGGCGGCGCGATCTGGTCGGATTGCGGGCGCCGGGGTGATCACATCGTCCTGGAAGGAAGAGTGGTGGCCAGGTGGCGCATATGACCCTGGCCGGGAAAAGATGCACGGGCAACGCAACTCCCAGATGATTCACATGACAATTATCGTTATTTAGATTTTGTGTACAATTCAGAGAATTCGTCTAAGCTCATCTCCAAATCT
>CAZXBV010000034.1:0-9975 GCA_964639155.1 uncultured Methanotrichaceae archaeon | reverse complement strand
CAATTATGGAGAAAGATGGTCAATCTCAGGGTCCACACAGTTCTCGCAGCTTGCATAATTCTCATGAATCACACGATCTTCGCAATCTGCACGAGAATGGTCGTCATGGGATCCTCCATTTTCACGCCCACGGCCCTGCTGATCCCTCCTTGCTGAGTGCTGAAAAGGGCATCTGGGCAGTCAAATGGTCCTTTTTCGGCTTGATGATAACTGCCGTTATCCAGATCGTCGTGGTCTGGCGTTCTGGAAGCATGGCGCTTCTTGCCGATACTGTTCACAACTTTGGCGATGCAGCCACAGCAATCCCCCTTTGGATCGCATTTTCACTTGCCAAAAAGCCACCCAACAACCGGTTTACCTACGGTTATGGCCGAATGGAAGATTTGGCAGGACTTGCCATCATCTTCACCATACTCCTGAGCGGCCTTTTCATAGGGTACGAATCTATCGAACGAATCTTCCATCCAAGAGAAGTGGAGATGCTCTGGGCGGTTGTGGGTGCAGCGCTGATAGGATTCGTGGGAAACGAGATCGTGGCGCTCTTTCGGATTCGGGTCGGCAAAGAGATCAAGAGCGCGGCGTTGGTGGCCGATGGTTACCACGCTCGGGTAGATGGCCTTACGAGCTTGGCAGTATTGGCTGGGGCTATTGGAGTCTGGATCGGCTATCCCCAAATCGACGCTCTTGTCGGCATTTTCATAACCGTCGCCATTCTTGCCATCGTATGGCAGTCGGGAAAGGCCGTCTTCTCCAGATTGATCGACGGAACCGAACCCGAAGCGTTGGACCAAATCAGAATGGTTGCAGGCCAAACAGAAGGGGTTTTGGATGTCACACAGATACGGATTAGGTGGCTGGGTCACAGGCTTCATGCTGAGATCAACATATCTGTGGATTCCAATCTCACAGTGAAAGATGGACACGATATCGCCAATGAAGTGCAGCACCAGCTTCGTCACAACCTCAGCTACCTTTCGAACGCCGTCATCCATGTTGACCCTCAAGAGGCTTCTGGAGAAGAGTTTCACAAGATCGCAAGTCATCGGTGAAACTTTTCGCTACCGTGCCAAATATCGCGTTTAACGATACCTTTCGGACAAATTTCAAACTCGTAATATTTTGAAATTTGACCTATCCATACCGTTAAGCACTATTTTGGCGAGAATTAATTAGTGTCATCTAATTCGTCCTCCCGTATAAATTACTTGTGAATTATATCTAATTGATGTGGTATGGGTATTTTTGATCACTACAGAGATCGATGGAACTATTCAGATCCACAACTCAAGGAGAAATTGACATGAGATCGTTCGAGATGCTATGATTGTAACTGTGGTGAACAATGACGAATATTCAGCCTGTTAAGAGCCATGAAGTAGGTGTGAGCGGGTAGGGGAGTGGGGGTTAGTTAAAAATGAGTGTACCCGCTCGTGTTCACACCTCTATTCTATGGTATAAATACTTTTCCGATAAATATTCTTGACCGTTTTTACATATTTCGTTGAATTGAGACTTGGTTCGCAATCTTTGCGGCGAAGGCTCCGGCCACGAAACCTGCATCGATGTTGACTACGGTCATGACCGAACAGGATTGAAGCATGGAAAGAAGGGCGGCCTCGCCTGCGCCACCCGCACCATAACCAGTTGATACGGGCAATCCTATCACTGGAACGTCCACGAGACCTGCCACTACCGTGGGCAAAGTCCCTTCTCTACCCGCCGCAACCACCAAGGCGTCTGCAGTCATCATACGTTCTAGCGAGGGAAATAGCCTATGAATCCCGGCTACACCCACATCATATTCGGTCAATACCTCGCAGCCCATCGCCTCGGCGGTGACTTTTGCCTCTTCAGCCACGGGAATGTCGGCGGTTCCGGCGGTCAGTATTCCCACCTTGCCGCCTTTGGGCCGGATATTGCAGCCTTCACCACAGTCCTGCCTGGCGAACACAACGGCTCTGGCCTTTTCTTCCCATTTCATACTCGCATCTTTGGGGAAAGGTGCTTTGCGCAGAGCTTCCAGTTGTTCGTCTGATACGCGAGTGATGATGACCTTTCTTGACTCTTCCAGGAAGGCAAGGGCTATTTCCACCAAGTCCTTGGGTCTCTTGCCTTCGGCCAAGATAGCCTCTGGAATTCCGATCCGGTCTGCTCTGCGATGATCTATCTTGGCAAGATCTGCTATCTTCCTGTAATTTACGAGTTTGATCTGGCAGACCGCTTCATCTAATGTGATACGATCACTCAAGACGCTTTCAAGTATATCTTTGAGGTTAGAAGTCACCACGTCAACAATTAGCGTGGCAGGCATAAAGGGTTTATCCTGATGTCACCGTGCTAAAAGATGATGAGGGCCAATCTCGATCTTCACATTCACTCCAAATATTCCAAAGCCACTTCGAACAGGATGGACCTTCCCACAATTGCAAGAGAAGCTGCAAAGAAAGGAATAAGGGTCGTTGCCACCGGAGACTGTCTTCATCCCAGATGGATCGCTGATGTCAAAGGGCTTCGAGAAGATAAGGGATTGTTCTCTTTGGAAGAAACTTTCTTTGTCCTGACGACAGAAGTTGAAGATTCCAGAAGGGCTCACCATCTCGTGCTCGTCCCCGGAATCTCAAAAGTCCAGGAACTAAGGGAAGCGTTTTCGCCTCATTCCAAAGATATTGACTCTAACGGCCGACCCTCCTTGCACATGACTGCGGCCGAGATTGCAGATGCCGCGATCGAAGCTAATTGTCTCATAGGTCCTGCCCATGCCTTTACGCCTTGGACTGGGATGTACGCCCATTATTCATCTATTCGGGATTGTTACGGCGATCTTGCAGATCAAATTTCCTTCGTGGAATTGGGCTTGAGCGCCGACTCCGATTACGCCGACAAAATATCTGAGCTTGAGGACAAAACTTTCTTGACAAACTCGGATGCTCACTCGCCCTGGTCTAACAAGCTGGGTCGAGAGTTCAACCAGATGGAGATAAAGGAACCTTCGTTTGAAGAGCTGGAAAATGCCATCCGGCGAAAAGGTGGAAGAAAGTCCACTCTTAACGTGGGGTTTTACCCAGAAGAGGGAAAGTACAACAGGACAGCTTGCACCCGGTGTTACAAACATTATACCGCGGGCGAGATGGATGCGCGAAGGGGCCGATGCGAATGTGGTGGCAGGATTAAGCTTGGTGTGAGAGATCGGGTAGATCTTCTAGCAGACCGCGCCCAACCAGAACATCCAGATTACAGGCCGCCTTATACTCATTTGATCCCTCTTGCCGAGATAATAGCGATGGCCATTGGCCACAAGAGCCCTTACACGGCAGGAGTCCAGAAGCGATGGAACGAGCTTGTCAAAGAGAGGACCGAGATCGAGGTGTTATTGGATGCGGATCTATCCCATATAAAAATCGAGCCTGAGATCACTGAGGCAATTTGGGCTTTTAGATCCGGCGATGTTATCGTAAAGCCTGGCGGTGGCGGCAAGTACGGCGAGATCGAGCTGCCCGATCGGATCGTTCATCAAAAAAAGGAGACCCAAAAATCGCTCTTCGATTTCTGATGGTGCGAAATGCGAACTTCCTTAAATCATGAGTCAGAAACAAATTGTGGGCGGCAGTCTTCAGTCATATCGTGTTTAACGATACCTTTCGGACAAATCTCTAACTAGTAAGAGTTTGAGATTTGGCCTATTCATATCGTTAAGCACTATTCTGGCGAAAACCAATTAGTTTCATCTAATTGGTTCTCGACTATAATTGAGTGTGATATTTTCAGTCATATATCTGGAGGTTTATGGCACGATGAACGCGAAATCCTTTCTGATTGACCTCGATGGCGTCCTCTACGTCAACAAAAAGCCCATTGAGGGCGCAAAAGAGAGCATAAGTTTCCTTGAGGATAACGGTTACCACTACCGGTTCGTATCGAACACCACCACCAAGTCAAGAAGCACTCTTGCAGCATTCTTGGTGACAATGGGATTTTCTGTTCCAGAAGAGTTCATATTCACCCCTGCCATCGCGGCGGCTAAGCGCATAATGAGTGCTGGAGACAAGACGTGCTTTCTTGCCGCCAAAGGAGACGTCAAGAACGACTTCGAAGACGCTGGTGTAACCTTCGCAGAAGAAGACGTCGACTTCGTGGTGATAGGAGATGCTGAAGACCGTTTCACCTTCGACCTCCTCAACAAGTCATTTAGGCTGATCATGGGTGGCGCCCAGATCATCGCACTTGAGAAGGATCGGTACTGGATGGGGTCGAACGGACTACAGCTCGCTGCAGGACCTTTCGTTGCGGGTCTTGAGTACGCCACGGGAACTGTGGCAGAGGTTATGGGAAAACCATCCCCTGACTTTTTCGGATTGGCGCTCCAGGATATCGGTGCCGTGCCAAAAGAGGCTGCAATGATCGGTGATGACATAAACACCGACGTGGGCGGGGCTCAAAAGGTTGGGATGAGCGGAATTTTGGTGAAGACTGGAAAATACAGAGATGATGTGGTCAGACGCTCGTTGGTAAAGCCAGATCTGATATTGGAATCGATCGCAAACTTGGGAGATCATCTCTGAAGAGGATCTGGCTGCTTGCCAACGGGATATCTCCTATCTTGCACTTGGATCGATCTAGAAGAAAACGAAGAGACGAACTGCAAGATTGGTTGGGAATGCCGGATGCCCGTTCGTCCTGTCTATCGGCTGAACTCGTAGAGCGAGCTTTCCTGGGCAGCTGAATGTTCTTGGTCTCGAAGGGATAGGTCAGTAATCAATTGGGGCGCTGACTGGACGCTCGTAATGCTGGGCCAATACCCAAGGATCGTCTGAGTAGAATGGCGAAAGGGATTCGTTTAGCTTAGCGCTATCGTTGAGCACCAATGGCTCCTGGAACGGGCTCATCCATATACTTTCATAATAATTGCTCTCAGATTCAACTGTAGTGTCCTGCTTCAAGGCACCGTCGATCACTTTGTAACCTTTGGGAACTCCACCCCAGTTCCAAAGGCCGCTGGTTTCATTTGAATTGGCAGGTTCGGGTTCTGAAGGCAGGCTCTTAAGCCACGCCCTCCCAAAATCACCGCTCACGCTCAGGGCCTCTTCTCCATGGGCGAGAGTGCAAATAGACAAAATGGCAAGTAACGTGATCAGTGTGACTGTCTTCATCAATAAACCCCTTTGGTGAATATTGAGGCTCTGCATAAATGCATTTTGGTGAGCGTCAAGCGTCTTTGCAAAAGGCGAACAAATTCTATAAAAACTGTTGAAGTCGTGATTTTCTTTGGGGGCGTCGCCGGATCTATTCAGCTCCGCTTACTTTGGTCTTACTCGATCTTTCGTGCCGCAACCTCGATCGCTCTGATCAGGCTCTCTTTGGGGATTATTGTAGCCACGGGGATTGTGAGGAGCTTTTCGACGGTTGGGCTGACTATTGGGGCGCATACTAAAGCTGCCGCCCCATCTCTTTCGGCCCGAAATGCAGCTATGATGGCTTCTTCGATGTTTGTGGCCGAGTATTCCCTGAGCGTGAGGAGATTGTCCCCAATCTTCATCTTCTTTTCCCGGATCTCGTCGAGTACCGGGCGGGCTGCTATAACTGCGATGAAACCCCCTTCAGAGCCTTCGAGATGCTTTATCGCCTTCACGATCTGCCGAAGGGTGGTTATGTTGGGCTCCCTGTGGCCTGATAGGATCTTGTAAAGGGTGCTTTGAGGGATGTCTGAGATCTCGCTGAACTCTTTGGCGCTCAGTTCCATCTCTGAAAGGACCTCTTTTAAGGTACCACGCAAAGTCTCGTCTGACAGGAAGGAGGCTTTCATCAACCTCTCGGCGTATGTCACACTATTGTAGAATCTCTCTCAAATATTAGTACTTTTGGGAATGAATCGACCCTTTATCGGAAAATGCTTTATACAGACTCCTTACACCCCCTCGTCAGGTGATGACGAGTTGAGGAGAGATATTCTGGTAGCAACCCTGGCGGTGGCATTAGTTGCGATATTCGCCCTGGGTTGCATGGAATCCGCCGAGGAGAAGAAGACCGTCCTTCGCATCGGATACCAGCCCAGCACCCACCAAGTCGCAGAGATGGTGGCAATGGAGCAGGGATGGTGGCTTGAGGACCTTAAACCCTTTGGGATAGAGAAAATCGTGGACTTTGAGTTCCCCTCTGGCCCGCCTGAGATGCAGGCCATGTTGGCTGGCGAACTGGATATTGCCTATGTGGGCGCAGCACCTCCCATAAGCGCCATAGGCCAGGGCTTGGACGCAAAGATCGCGGCTGCAGTACAGAAGAACGGATCCGATCTGGTAGTGAGGCCAGAATTGGATTACACGGGACCTGAATCTTTAGTGGGCCTGAAAGTTGCCACTTTCCCGCCTGGATCAATTCAAGACACCGTCATGAAGAAGTGGCTCAAGGACAACGGGGTAGATCCTAACAAGATCGACATAAAGTCCATGGGACCTGGCGATGCAGTTACAGCCATCTCTGCAAACAGGGTTGATGCCGTATTCCTTCCCCATCCGTCTCCTTCCATCATAGAGCTTGAAGAGAACGGAAGGTCTGTGGTTCCCTCAGGCGAGATGTGGCCAAACCACGCCTGTTGCTGCCTTGTTGTGAGCGGCGAGCTGATGAGAGAAGAGCCAAAGCTCGTAGAGCAGATCATAAAGACCCACATCAAAGCCACAGATTATATCAACGAACATCCAGATGAGGCTGCAAAGATCTACTCTGAAAAGACCGGTCAAGATCTGGACATTATTGTGTATTCCATCCAGACTTGGGACGGTGCTTGGATCAGCGACCCCAACACCATCATACCCTCTGTGATGGAGTTTGCGGCGGTCCAGTATGACCTTGGATATACAGATCATCTTCTGACGCAAGAGGAGATCTTTGACACCACTTTCTATGACAAGGTGGCTTAGAGCGGTGTGGCTGAGAACCAATTATAGTCGGGAACCAATTAGATAACACTAATTGGTTCTTGCCAGAATGTAGAACTGCAAGTCCACGAAATATAGATTAACGGCCAAAACGAACATTGGAGGAAATAGCGCTGAAATTAGCCAATACCATCAGAGACGAATCGACCGAACATGGGATCGAAGCACTCTCAGTTCTGGGACTCGTGATCGCCTGGCAGCTCGCAGCCATGGTCATCGATAACCCCTTGGCACTTCCGAGCTTTTTCCAAGTGTTGGATGCTTTGATTCGTCACTGGCAAACCATCCTCTGGGTGGACCTTCCTGTCAGCCTTCTCCATTTCCTCATCGGACTTGTGGCAGGGCTCTTGGTGGCGATGCCGATTGGGATGGCAATGGGTTGGTCCAAGGTAGCCGACAGGGTTTTCGACCCGATCGTCGAGCTTATTAGGCCGATCCCGCCATTGGCTTGGATTCCCTTCGCCATAATCTGGTTTGGGCTCACGCCCCAGGCTGCCGGGTTCATAGTCTTCGTGGGCGCGGTCTTTCCCATATTGATCAACACTTACGTTGGTTTCAAGGCAGTCCCCAGGGTTTATGTGGAATCGGCCATGGTCTTGGGCTGCACCAAAAATCGGGACTTGATAAGGTATGTGGCTTTTCCTTCAGCGCTCCCTTCGATCGCTGCGGGAATCAGGATCGCTATGGGGATCGCTTGGATGTGCATCGTGGCGGCCGAGATGTTTGGCGCCAGCACCAGGAGCGGTCTTGGTTACAGGATGTGGGATTCTTACTCGCTCCACAGAATGGACATGGTTCTGCTCTACATGATCGTCCTTGGCCTCTTGGGCCTTTTGATCGACAAATCCTTCCGGTATGTAGTTCAAGAAAAGCTGCTCCGGTGGCAAATCGGCTTGAACCAGTGATAGTTGACAATCGTGGAACAACTGCGTAATGTCTGCCCCAACCGTTACAATTTTTAGAACTTGGATCGCAAGATACTAAATCGGGGTGCGACCAACTCTTCGAGTGGTGAAACCTCATGTTGATATCGACAACTCCTAGCGTTGAGGGAAGAAAGGTAGTCAAATATTATGGGATCGTGAGCGGTGAAGCCATATTGGGCGCAAACCTCTTCAAGGACATCTTTGCGGGGATCAGAGACATAGTGGGCGGCAGATCTGGCGCCTACGAGGCCGAGTTAAGAAAGGCAAAAGCGATCGCCCTTCAGGAGATGGCAGAAGAGGCCGAAAGGCTGGGTGCAAACGCCATCTTGAGCGTCGACCTCGATTACGAAACCGTAGGGCAGGGCGGAAGCATGCTCATGGTCTCTGCCAGCGGAACTGCCGTTCTCTTGGAGTGATCGAAATCGAGTCGTTGGGCCGCTATCCAATAATTTCGCGAATAACTATCGCCCATCGGGATGAGGATCCGTCACGGAAGCTTCAGGGTTCCTGCAACCTTTAGTTTTTCGCCCTCTAGATAGTGGATCACGGCGCTATCGCCTGGCATGTAGACCATAGGCTTTTCCAGCTCCAGCCCGAGGATGGGGTTTCGAAAGTCGCCTTCGTCCTCTACAGAAATTACCTTTGCCGGGACGAACTGCATCCAGTGGCCTATATGGAGGACCATCCCCGTTTTCATGGGTGAAGGCCAGTAACGAACCAGTTCTGCCCTTGCATTTAGCGAAGACTCGGCCTTGATCGACTCATCGTTTGTCAGGACCGCGCCTCTGTCCAGGTCTTCTGCGTCGATGTTCTTTAGAGCGATCCCAGCCCGGTCTCCTGGAGCTGCCCAATCGAAATCGTCATCATGTTTCTGGATCGACCTGACCTGTGCCGTTCTGTCACCTGGAAGGACCCGAAGTGTATCGTGCTTTCTGATCACACCACTTGTCACCGAACCTAATATCACGGTCCCAATTCCACGGACGTTGAAGAAATGGTCCACTGGGATTGTGCCGCTTTTCTGATCAGATGGCGGTTCTGAGTCGAGCTTGTTTGTGTCTTCAAGGATCTTTTCTCGAAGGGCGATTGCATCGTCTTCTACAAACTCGTATCCTTCAATGCACGAGTCCTTGATCAAAGGTGCAAGCTGCTCAGAAGTTAGGTAGTTTCTCAAGACTATGTATCCTTCTTTGATCCCCTGACACTGGAGCATGATCACCACTTCGCCAAATGTGGCATCGATCTTTTCCACCACCAAGAGCGCCTTACTGGCCAAGGAAGTTGCAAAGAATAGGGGTGCGAGCCGTTCAGGATATCTGGTGGGCTCTATGAATGTAACGGTGTCCTCGCCTCTTTTTAGGTTGTAGAAGGTGATGTCCGAGATTGTCCCCTTTTTGCCCAGATCCTTGGCGTAACCCAGTGGACCGAGAACAGCTACGTTGAGATTAGCCATGGTGGCCCGGAACGATCCCTTCCGATAATAGGCTTTGCGGTGGAACTGAAATGTTTAAGATGCCTCTTGCTGGTGGAGACGCAGGTGAATGGGTCCATTGACGCAGAATTCGATAGAAACTGTATTCGTGCCCTCTTGTAAATCGATTTCACCGAAAAGGATATTTTCAGAGGCAGCACCCTTGCTAGAGATATGGCTGACCTGCTCGACGCAAAAGTTGGGGGTGGTCTGGATCTGTGGCGCTGACCTCTCGGATCTTCCAGACACTCCTGAAGAGCTCTTGGAATATCTGACATTGGGAAGGAAAACCACCCAACGAAGAGCCAAAGCTCGCGCAAAATCTGAGGATATAGGTGACAATTTGCAAGAGGATGAGGGCGTAGAAGGTCGATACAAACCTTCGTTAATCGTTTGATCAATTGATCCGCCTTCGCCCAAGCTCCCTCACTGAGGGCGAAGGTGTCGCGATCCATCGGGCAGGATGCCCGTCACTTCGGTAACAGGAGGAGTGTGATGATGATCAAAAGTGACATCTGGAAAACATGATTTGACTCACTTCCACCAGATCGCGGCGGTCGTCATAATCGATACCATGCCAACGAACTCTATCAGGGGCTCAGAGTTCCATCGTTGGGCATCGCTGTATACGGCCGCGATTAAGAGAAGG
>CAZXBV010000033.1:0-10105 GCA_964639155.1 uncultured Methanotrichaceae archaeon | reverse complement strand
GACAAGGAAGCGAGGAAAGGCCAACCCCACCCCGGATAAGGCCCTTGAGTTCTGCTATTGACCTCAATTCCATATCTTGCGCCTTTCAGCCGCCCTCGTCTCCCAAAAGACTCTTTTCCCCTAAAAGAGACCCTTACGGGACCATCCGCCTTCTATCCCTCGGGAAGAGAACAGCATCCCGGATGTTTTCGAGATCCAGCATCGTTAAGACCACCCTGCCAAGGCCCAGGCCCCAACCGGCATGTGGCGGCATTCCATACCTGAAAGCCCTAAGATAGAACTCAAAGCCGTCCGGATCGAGCCCTTGGTTCTCTATCTTCTGGACCAGAAGCTTTGGATCGTGAACCCTCTGAGCGCCGCTGGCAAGCTCCATTCTCGGATGCATCAGGTCAAAGCCGCGGCTGATCTCGGGTCGATCTTCTCTTGGCTGAGTGTAGTAAGGCTTGATCGAGGTTGGCCACTCTGTGATGAAATAATGCTCGCCCACAAAACTTCCGATGGCTTTCTCTGCCTCGGTATCCAAGTCGTCGCCCCACTCAAGTTTGGTCTCCCTGTTCTCGTTTGCCATCTCGATGGCTTCGGTGTATGTCACCCTCCTGAAAGGAAGCTTTGGAACTTTGAGATCAACGCCCAAGATATCAAGATCATACTGGCAGTTCTCCGCCACATCTGCATAAATCTTGGCCATGACAACTTCAAGAAGCCCCATTACATCTTCGTCGTCGGCAAAGCTGACCTCAGCATCGATCGAGATTGCCTCGTTCAGATGCCTCCTTGTGTCGTGCTCCTCGGCCCTGAAGATGGGACCTATCTCAAAGACCCGATCCATACCTGCAGACATCAATATCTGCTTGTAGAGCTGAGGGCTCTGGTTGAGGAACGCCTCTTTCGCGAAATAACTTATGGGAAATAGAGCCGTTCCACCCTCAGTAGCCGTCGCCACGATCTTGGGGGTGAAGACCTCTATAAAGCCGTTTTCAAAGAAGAAGTTCCTGACGGTGCAGAGCACTTGGCTTTCGATCCTGAAAGCGGCAAGAGAAGGTGGCCGTCTTACGTCCATGAACCTGGAATCAAGCCTCGTGTCAAGATCCGCGCCCACCTTGCCTGTCGGGTCCAACGGCAAGGGCGAATCCGCCTGGTTTAGGACCAAAACATCGATGGGGATGATCTCGTAGCCACGCGGTGCCTTGGGCTCAACCTTCACCTTTCCCACAACTTCAATGACGCTTTCCCGGCTTAGGTGCCTGACCTTTTCGAGAAGGTCTTTATCCGTCTTCTTTGTAACCAAAGTCACCTGAGCGAGCCCCTCTCGATCGCGCAGGATCAGAAAACAGATCCCGCCCAGATCTCGAACCTCGTGAGCCCACCCTGCCAAGGAGACCTCGGCCCCGTCCATATCAGAAGTTATGTGACCAGTATAATGAGTCCTGAAGATCAAATCACGTCACCGGTGTGGTGAATAGGCTCCTGATATAAAAGCAGTCCGCGACCGGCCTCTCCAACCCGAATCAGGCTTTGTATTAATCTAAATACATAACTCCGAGTCAGATGGCTTTTACAAAGGACAAAACGACTTATTTGAACGCAATCGGTCGACCCAATAAATCCAAATAGGATAAGTGTATCATTTAGATAATTAGCTTCTTATTTCGTCGGCACTCAGCCCAACAGAAGTGATCCAGGGAGCCATGGGGTTTGGAATTTACAATACAGAGGTCGAAAAGTTGCAAAAGAGATCACCAGAAATTCTGAAGATGGAATGTGTATCTCACATTACCGGAAAACATGCGGTAGATATATCCGAGAAGGGGTTCGTGTTCCATCCAGGCCTGTAGTCGGTGCGGTGTCATGAGAGTATCAAAAAAAGATCTGATGGAGCAGGATGAATTCTGGATCTTGCTCTTCGTGTTGGGAAGCCTCCTTCTGAACTGGCCGTTTCTATCCCTGGTGGAAAAAGGCTCCCATATACTGGGCTACCCGCTGGTGTTAGTCTACATACTGACGCTCTGGATAATGATCATCCTTGGAGCATATCTATTCGACAGGTGGTCTTCAGATTGATCAGCCCGCTTGTAGCTCTGGTAACGATGTTGCTCTATTTGCTTCTCCTCTTTGGAGTAGCTCACTGTGCCGATCGCCAGAGGAAAAAAGGCCGAAGCATCGTCTCTAACCCTTACGTCTACGCCTTATCTATCTGCATCTACGCCACCGCCTGGGCTTTCTACGGCAGCGTAGGGAGAGCCACATCGACCGGCTTATCCTTCCTGCCGATATATATCGGGCCCTCGTTGGTCATGTTGCTTGGCTGGATCATCATAAGAAAGATGATAGGCATCTCCAAAGAATACCGGCTCACCACCATAAGCGACTTCATAAGCTTCAGGTACGGCCGAAGCTACTCCATCGGCGCTCTGGTGACCATCGCAAGCCTAATGGTGATAACCCCTTATGTGGCGCTACAGCTTATCGCCATATCCGAGTCACTCACAATAATAAGCGGAAACTTTCATGAGATGTTGGGGATAAGGCGATTGATAGTGACCGTTATTCTTGGCATATTTGCCATCTTCTTTGGGGCAAGACACTTAGACCCCCTCGAGCGGCATGAAGGCCTGATAGCGGCTGTTGCTTTCGAGTCCGTAGTCAAACTGGTGGCGTTCGTCGTCGTGGGACTCTACATAACCTATGGGGTTTTCGAAGGTTACGGGTCCATAGTTGGAGAGATCGCCTCAAACCCAGATTATTCCCACCTTCTGAGCCCTGATTACGTGTCCTGGTTCTCTTTGACGGTGATATCATTCTTTGCAGTGTTGTTCTTGCCTCGACAGTTCCACGTTATGGTGGTGGAAAACTCCAAGGAGAAACACTTGAAAACGGCCATGTGGCTCGTTCCACTTTACATGCTGTTGATCAACCTGTTCGTCCCAGCAGTGGCTTGGGGCGGCCTTCTCATGGGCGCTTCTGGAACTCCAGACATGTTTATGGTCTCGATTCCAATCGATCAAGGCCAAGATCTCCTGGCCCTTTTGGCTTTCATCGGCGGAGTTTCAGCAGCTACCGCCATGGTCCTGATATCTGCCGTGGCAGTGGGCACCATGATGTTGAACGACCTTGAGATGCCTTATCTCATCAAACGGATCGGGAAAGGCCGAAACCTTCCAAGCTTACTTCTTACCATGAGGCGGCTGAACATATTGTTGGTCTTGGCAATTGGCTACCTTTACTCTCTTCTGGTGGGTTTCCAGAGCTTAGCAGACATAGGATTGTTGTCGTTCCTTGCAGCCAGTCAACTGGCCCCTGCCGCGTTAGGTGGCCTTTACTGGAAGAAAGGATGTTGGAACGGAGCCATCTCAGGTTTAGTAGCTGGATTTCTGGTCTGGGGCTACACCGCATTGGTCCCAAACCTTGCAGGCACTGGATGGATCTCCACAACTTTAATCCCAAATGGCCCCTTTGGAATCGCTCTCCTTCGACCCACAGCCCTCTTCGGCCTGGAGATGGAATTTTGGTCTCACGCCTTTTTCTGGTCAATCTTCTTCAACTGCCTGTTCTACGTCTTCTTCTCGCTCACCTGCAAACCGAGCCAGGATGAGACGGACATTGCCGATTGCTTCGTCAACTTTTACAAAGAACGGCCAGAAATGCTTTTGGACGAAAGAAGGATGATAAGGGTCGGAACCGTGGATGAACTAGAGGCCACAACCGCCAAATATGTAGGATCTGAAAAGGCAAAACAAGTGGTCGATTCCAACCTGGCCGAGATGAAAGCCACCCGAGAAGATATCGATGCCAGAAAGCTTCTGGATCTCAGAGATCAGCTCGAAAAGGTCTTGACAGGATTTGTGGGATCTTCTGCCACCAGGATAATCGTGGAAGAAGAGGTCAAGGTAAAGCCGGTCACCGAATTTATCAAAGACACCATGCAAGTTTACAGCTTAAACCCAGCCGCAGTTTACATAGTTCCCAAGAAAGCTTTTGAGGTCTTCACAGACCAGATTACTCATGGTGTAGAAGGACTTTGCATAACCTTTTCTGATCCAGACGAGATCAGAACCAAATGGTGTTTCACAGAAACGCCCATAATAAGGTTGAGCCACGAAAAGGGTTGCGGTGAGCAGTACATTGCACCCAACAACCTTCCATTGCTCTTCGTAACTATCAAAGCTTTCGTCGAGAGCAGCAAGAACAGCGTAATACTTCTCGACGACTTAGGGAAGTTAATCAAAGAGAACGTATCCCAAGTCCCTGAGTCCGAAGTTCTCGATTTCGTTTATGCTCTTGAGAACTTGGCCAGGAAGTATCACACCAGGCTTCTGATCAAAGTGGAGCCTGAATACGTCCACAAAAAGTTGGATGGAGATGTCGAAGAGGCAAGACAATTGATCTTCCTCTTAAGGCCCTTATCAGCATATCTTTTTAAGATATTTGCCAATTCCATGCTGAGTAGCCTGGACGAGACATCCAGGAAGATGGTTATCGAAGATGTCAAAGAGATGATGAAAACCGAATCGCTCTTCGAGGGGATGAAATGCGCAGATTCAGAAGGAGGATCCGTTTCATCATGTGATCCTGACATGGCTGAGCCTTCGGACTGGAGCGACGAAACTGGCATTATCGAGATCGATCCCCACCTCTGGCTGAGTCGATGGGAGTTTTTCATAGCACTCCGGCGCCTTGCCAGGCGGATTCAGAAGACCGACCCCAGCTTCGATCTCAAGCTTGCCATAGGAAAGCTCCTGGAAAAGTACGGATTGAAACTTTACGAACTCGACCTTGCTCCTGGCACAACTTATGTCATCGAAGAAGGAAAGCCTGTCAAGAGCCTGGCGCTTTTCAGCGATTTCGTCCGGCTCGGAGCCGATGGGCTTTGCATAAGCAGGTATCATCCTGAAAAGTTGATGGAACGCTACAACATATCTCTAGACAGAGTGATATGGCTCACCCAGTCTATCTCTATGGATCCCAGGTACAAATCGGTCGATCCCACAAACTTCCCCAGGCTGAGCGGGATGATATCAGATTTTCTCAATCAGGTGAAAGAACCGTTGGTTCTCTTGGAAGGGTTGGGATACCTCATCACGCAGAGCAATTACGAATCTGTGCTTAGGTTCATCCAGACTCAGAGGGATGAGATCGCGATGAAAGGGGCGATACTGGTGATTCACATAGATCCGCTCTCGCTCGACACAAAAGAGCTTCACAGGTTGGAAAGCGAGATGGAGTTGCTCAAGTTTTCGGACGATGATGACAAAACTCAAACTGCAAAAAGTTAGAATTTGTTGGCAGAAAGGTTGATAACAATTAGCAGATGAAGCGGATGACATGATATTTTGAGGTGATTTTCTGGTCGAAATAGAGATCGTGATCCTAGGACTTGTCCTTTTGGTGGCAATCTACTTTGCCTTCAGCCTGATTATGAAGTCTGCCAAGTTTCTGGCCGTAAACTCTCTTGTCGGTTTGATAATACTGTATCTGGCAAACCTTGTGGCGGGCCTTGCCATTCCCTACACGGTGCCAGTCGTTCTGGTCTGTGCAATATTGGGGGCACCTGGGGCGATTGCGATAATAATCTTGAAGTTTTTTGAGATGATCTGACCCTTTCATGGCCAGCTGCAAATTCGTCTCCAACTATAACTCTTTAAATATGGATCTGTGGCGCCAAAAGCCGCAAGCTTCGAGACTCGTTCTCCTTTTTTACATCTTCAACAGCCTTGCACCCATGATCTCTAGCTCAACAGAATAGCCGCGCCATCGCTTTTCAGACTCGATACAGACTCGACCACTCATGTTCGGCCCCTCGATAACCAATGTCTCGTATTCTCTGCCCCTTCCCATGGGATCGATACCGCCCTTCTCACACGCGGCGAGGAAATCGGCCAGGTTATCCTGATCTAGAACCCGGCCCAGCCAGATTTCGTCAAGGCCCTTTGAGATTCGTGTTATCATGATCTTGAAGCCTGAGTCGATCATTTGCTCAAGGAGGCTAAAAGGGTCTTTATGCCAAAGCGGCATGACAAGCTCCAAACCCAGATTTTCGCAGACTTTCATCACCTGATTGCGCTGATAATTTGAGGACACAGCACCGCAGCACAACCCCTCTATTTCCAGTGGAACAAGAGAATCTCTGAGAGGGGCGACTTCATCCTCGCAAGGGACAAAGAAGGCCACAAGGGGAATCTTCAGAGCCTTGGCCGAGATCTCGGCAGCCTTTAGAGGGATGAAATGATACATCCGAGACTCACGAGCATGGGCCGTGATCAAGTAAACCACCTCAAGACCAGACTGTTGAGACAAATGGATCGAATAAATCGAACCCATTCCTCCAGTGAATAGTGCCGCCACTTTCAACTTTTCATCACCTGCTGCATCTCTGAGATCCGTTTTCCTGTTGACACGTGTTCTTCCGCATCGATCCATCTTAATGCCAGTTCGTTTTGAGTTATATCTAACTCAAAATCATAATAACAAGGGAATTCGAAGCCGCCAGCAAAGATACGCCAGACTTCGATTCTCAGTTGGAAAAGTATCGTGTTGCCAGAAAACGTATCACATCAATCCTCTGCACATTTCAGCGGTCCTGAATAGTTCGGATGAGAGATATGTACCACCAGCGCTGCCAGGAGCACGGCGATTATGCCTGTGAGAAATATGCCGTCGATCACGCCAGCGCCACCTATCGAGAGGGTCAATGACGGTGCATTGGGCTCGGGCGGGGCCATCTGAGCCAGGACTCCCGGCGTGAGAAGGCTGAATATATCTGCGCCAAGAAGGGTGCCCACGGTACCGCTGATGTAGGCCAAGGCAGGTGCTGCCTGAAACCTTCTTGCCAAGACGAGGCCACAGACCGCTGCCAGGGTGGGCGAGACATATACGGGGAGAAGAATTCCTTCGTTTGCCACCGGCATTGCCATCCTGTAAGTGACCATAGCCACAATCAAAGTGCCCAGAATCGCCCTTGAAGTGGAAACCTGGCACTTGATCAGTATGGCCAAGGATACCACCACTGGAATTATGCATCCGCCCATGTTGATTGCCAGGGCCACAGGATGAAACCCCGACGCGAAGCTGACTCCTGTGATGGAAGATAACTGAGTGGCGATCTGCATGAAAAGTGGCGGGTAGGACGTAATGGTCCCTCCATGAAGGGGTATGTTCACAGAGCTTCCTACCAAGCTCCCAAAGACCATCAGGATCGCGTGCCAATGGCTGAAACCCACCTGGACAAAGGCCTCCGCGGTGAGCCTGAAGAAGAGGTAAACTATGATTATGGGAGCTGCCAAGGTCAAGAGCAGGACGACCATGGTTATTGGAATTAACAAATAATCGAACAACTACAGCACCGGTCCAACAATTTATCTAGCAGGTTAATAGATTTTTCCGGCCAGCTTCACCGAAAGGATGATCCTTCAACGTGGCATCATCTCGAAGAGGTGCAATTCAGATGACTATAATAGCAGGTTCAAAGCTTAGAGAGCTGCTCGATCAGGGTGGCGTTCAGGATATGATCGACCCAGAAGTTCAGATCCAGATGTGTGGCGTGGACCTAACCTTGATGAGGGCGGAACGTTTCCTTTCCTCAGGATCGATAGACTACGATAACAGCGAGCGCCAACTTCCAAAGACAGAGAAAATTTCCTTCGACGAATCGGGCTGGATCGAGCTTGGACCTGGATCCTACAAAGTGACCTTCAATGAGACCGTGAGAATCCCAAAAGAGATGACCGCTCTTGCAAGGCCCAGGTCGACCCTTCTTAGGAGTGGCGCGACCGTGGAGACTGCCCTTTGGGACCCAGGATATCAGGGTCGGAGTCAGTCTCTTCTGGTGGTCTACAATTCTGAGGGAATCAGGCTGAAAAAGAACGCAAGGCTCCTCCAGCTAGTCTTCTATCAACTCAGCGATGCGGCAGAGAAGCTGTACGAAGGGGCTTATCAGGGCGAAAACATATAATTTCGCCCCCCTGTAGTGCTTAACGTATACGAATAAGGCCAAATCTTAAACTCATGATAGCTTGATATAGGTCCTATCCGTATCGCAGGACTCATTCTTATCATCAAATACTATTTTGGAGAGGACCAACAAGCACTATCTGATTTTGTCCTGACTGGATCTGGCATGGTTCTATTCATCATCAAATAACTGGACGAGAACAGCGGCGAAAATCGGTCCTGCTTGGTCGATCACCCTTGCAGAGTAGACCCATCCACCACCATCACGACCCAAAACCACTATTGCACATCCCTCATATTTAGTCAGGTCGACCTCGGCGCTATCTGGCGGCTGGGCTGCCTGCATCGGTATCGTGGTTAATCTCAAGATCGAGCTTAAGGGTTGGCGTGGCATCAAGACTACGAACTCGCCCCCTTCAACCACGCCTAAAAACAGGTCCGCGTCATCGATACCAAAATTTGTGTCTTCGAAGACTCGGTTTCCGCTCCAGGTGCTGGCCCAATCTTCAGCGGAGTTGTATCTCCTCCTTCCCGTAAAGTTGTTACAATTCTGTGATATGTTCAACTCAATGTGTCCAGCGTCGTTGGGAGAAGAATAGGTCGGTGCTTCAGACCAAGTTCCAATAAGCGTCCCAGAGGAAACTGCTCCTTTGATCCTGCCTTGATCTTGACCATAAGTTCCAACCACTTCACCATCGTATTGCCAAAGATCCATATTTCCGTAGTCAGTCTCCCACAACCCAGTCCAATCGCAACTATGGGCACCAGAAGTGAAACATAGGAACATAAGTCCCAAAACGAAACAAATTCCTAAATTCAAGGATACCACTCCATGCTAATACAAAACACTGAAAGGTGCTACTCAGATACGAAGGCCGAGTAGCTCATGCAATCTTGTGAGTTTGGGATTTGGCCTATTCGTATCATTAAGCACTATTATGGCGAGAACAAATTAGTCTCATCCAACTGGTTCTTGACTACATATCTCACAAAAGATTTGGGACCACCACATACCGTACCCACCACTAAGATAAATTATTCAATTTTTGGATTAACTTTTGAAGAAGATCAACACGATCCTTTTCAATCAGGCACCCACCTTCCTGAACTTCGGCGTTTTTGATGCCCCTTTCCATGACTGCGGCAATCTCCCTCAAGAGAACGAATCTTGCCCGCTTTTCAGCCAGAACATCTACATATTCCCACCAGGCCTGCTCCAGCGCCTTCAAACTCATTTTCCGAGCACGACGCTTTATGAGATGCTCCTTGTAGTCCTGCATAGTTTTCGGTTTTGGCTCCACCTCAGACTGATTCACATAAAAATCGTGAACGAGGTAGCCAACATTATCACTTCTCACCTTCTGTTCAAGCAACCACATATCAAATTCAATTCGTCGCGTCATATAATGCCCCCATATTTTCGGATTTGAACACCTAACTAATTATAATCCCATTAATTGGTAAGGGAACGACTTTTTCAAACAATAACGTGTACGGAAAACGCAAACATCTCACCTGTGATATGAAAGAACACAAAGCTATTTATTTAGCTTCTGCATCAACCGTTTCAGAAGTGAAAATGTATTGTCGTCCATACTATATCCTGAATCATCTACAAATTCAGTACTATCGAGCCAAGCCACAACTACAGCATAAATTTCATCAAATAATAATATCTGGGCGATGTTCTTAGTTAAGTTGTCGACATATTCAAGCCAAACATCTTCTAGAGCTTTCAAAACGACATCATCAGCACCATTCTTTCTTAGATGATCAATATAATGCTGCATGGTACCCTTCTCGGGCCATTCGCCCTTTTCGTACTCCTTGTAAGCGCTCAAGGCCAGATCTCCCCTCGATCCACCTATTTTCCGTTGATCGAAAAGCCACATGTTGAAGTTGGTATATTTCATCAAGCCAATCACCCAAATTTGTCGTTTGAAGACACGGTGTTTAGTGATATCTTCAAGACAGGTCCCAAGCCCATAAGAGTTTAAGATTTGATCGGTTCTTACAGCCAAACACTATTTTCCAAAGAGAACCAATTAACATGGTCTGAGTTGGAGCCTTGACTATAGAATCTATCCCCAAGACATAAGATAATATCCATCAGGGTACCATAGTGTCCCAGTAGGATTAACTTCAATCCACTTTTTAT
>CAZXBV010000032.1:9033-10127 GCA_964639155.1 uncultured Methanotrichaceae archaeon | reverse complement strand
ACAAAACGAAAAAAGGGGCGCGAAAAAGAACTTCCGCGCCCAAGTAGATCGCAAAGGGCCCCACTTATCCTATCACGATCATCTTCCTTGCGGTGGTGAAGTCAGAAGGCTGGTAAACCTCAGTCGACCAAGCGTCGTCCAGCCTATCAAGCTCTTGGTCATTGCGACTAAGACTCAGATCTTCAAGATGGAGACTTGACGGCCTTTGCTTCATTATGAATTTGACGGGACTAAACGTCAACGAAACCGTCTGATCACCGTCACCCAAATCCACAGCCACCTCGACGTTATCGATCTCAAACCCGTCGTCATCTGCCAATCGAGCAGAGACAACATAGAGACCTGGCTCGTAAACCGACACACCAACATCTATCTCGATCACGCTTGCCTTAACTCCAGCAGTTTGGTCGACGAAACTGCCTGAAAACTGGGCCGAGACCGACTGGAAATCCTGTGGACACTTGTGTACCAACACGTCATCTTCACGCCGATCGATTATGTCGCCACCCTCGTTGTAGAGGATGAGATTTTCCAGCTTCAAAGGTCCACATTTGCCTTTCTTCCAGATCTCAGCACCATCAACACATATACCAATCGACCCGTCACCATCGAGAGTTGCAGTGCTGCTCATCCATTTTATGGCAGTGCCGTTCCCATCGACCAAGCTTCCTTCGACCCTGTAATCACCTGGGACGGTTACATCTATTCCCACATCAATACAGAGCCGCTCAAACAGACCGTCACCATCTTTGTCCAACAGATCAGCCTTGGCATCGCCAGTCAAAGCGGCTCCTGCCACTGTGAATGTGATGGGAATCGAGAACGACTCATTCTGAGCCCGGATCCGTATATATCCCTCAACGCCTTCGCCAGAAGCATCATCTGGAACTTTGAGGGTGGCATTAATCGAACAGTTAGACCCGCTTTCGAGCTTGGAAGGTCCCACAGCCGAAACCCAAGACCAACTCTCTTGAGTGTGAAGATTCTCCAAAAGCTCAAAGGGCTGACTTGCACCCTGCACATTGAACCCATAAACCCAGACGCGCCAGGTGCCAGGCACGGGATTGGACGCGCCCACATCTTCAGAGCCCACA
>CAZXBV010000032.1:0-8933 GCA_964639155.1 uncultured Methanotrichaceae archaeon | reverse complement strand
GCCCACATCTTCAGAGCCCACACTGCCGCCGTAAGATACGTCCACAGGCCTTCCGCGGGGATTGAAGAGGAGAAGCGCCAACTGGGTATCGTCATCGTCCCAGTTCAACTTGACGCTGAGCCGGGTCGCATTTTGCGTCACCTCGATCGGAAGAGGCCAGACCATTTTGTCACCGATCACGTCCTCATGCTGTTCGGTTCTCACACCTTCCACCACTCCTTCGTAGTTGACGCCTCGAAGAGCTGGCCCGTCGTTTTCCAATCTGAACTGAGACGCTTTGACCTCGCCGGGTTCTACTGTGCCCAAGGACCACCTTTCAGGCGTGCTCTCGAAGAGAGATCGCTCAAAAGAGAGAACGTACTCTGCCTCTTGAGTCATGTTCTTTGGATGGACTGCGGCAAGCCACCTTCCAGAAGCAGGGCTGGCTTGGGAAAACGTCTTGAAAGAGTCCACCGGCTCTGCAGGATAATGTTCGCTCGTCGGAGAGAGCATGAAAAGGTCCAAGTCTGCATCGCCTTCCCAATCCAGAACAGATCTAAGATCGTCAGTACCCGAAAGGACGTCGACGTAATAATAATCCCACTCGTTTATGTCGAGCTTGCCGGATTCAGTGCCACGTCCCTCGAAGATCTCGACCGGATCGGCCACTTCGACACTTAATGGTACTGAGAGCATGAGCGTTCCACTTTCAGATATCTCGATGAATCCTTCATAAATACCAGGCGATGCACCTTGCGGAATGTTGATCGAGACCCCAAAGATAGTCTGAGAATTGGCCAGAATCGTTCGTGGCAAGGGTTGGACGTTGGCAAAATCAGAAACGGGACCGACCGCCTTGGTGGTAACGTTCGTTAGCTCTTCGTCCGTGAAGAAAAGGAATCTCGTGCTCCAGTCGGCGTCACCTGGGGCCAGTGCATAGATCTTCTTTTGCGATCTATCTGCCCCAGTATCGAGGCTACCGTAAATCGCGCTGTCGCCGACGAACTGAAAATCACCGTAGACCCATCTTCCTGCAGACCAGTGGTCAGGCATAACGCCGCAAAGATGAGATTCGTTCACAAGAGCGAGCGAACGAGGCGCGTTCAGGAGTCCTGCGCCCTGGTAATAGGACTCGTATTCTTCGCCCAAGCTGTTGTTCAGCTTGATTGCGCCTTTTGTCATGGCGGCCTTGACCCCTGCAGGGGTAAGACTGGGATTTGCCTGGAGGAGGAGCGCAGCCAACCCTGCAGCGACCGGCGTTGCAAGGCTCGTTCCAGAAGAGCCCGCATAATACGAGTCGATCCTGCCCTCAACCTCTACATCTGGCGGCACCGTGGTGATCACGTTAACCCCTGGCGCCATCACGGTGGGCTTTATCCTTCCGTCCCTCAATGGGCCAGTTCCGCTGAACATGGCCACTTTGTCGTCGCAGTCGGTTGCGCCAACTGTGATGACCTTTACGCCGTCACCGGGCGATTCCACGCAGCCAAGGCAGACCGATGACGCGACGAGCATCAAGAGAAGAAGCCTTTCGTCCAGGTTTCCTGCGGCCACACAGACCACCGCGCCAGAGTCGACAGCGTTATCTGACGCCATCGATATGGGCGGATTTGTTTCGCCAAGGTTGAGCCCGCCAAGGCTCATGCTCAAGACGTCGGCATCATTGTCCAGAGCCCATTCGATGCCGGCAATTATGTCTGAGATCTGACCGCCGCCATTGCTGTCGATCACCCTCACGTTGAGGAGGCTTGCCCCTGGGGCCACGCCTTTGTACTTACCGCCAGAAGCTGCACCCGATCCGGCTATTATGCCGGCTACTGCAGTTCCGTGGCCCAAAAGATCGTCGGCGGTCCTCTCGTAATCGACGAAGTTCTTCTCGCCTATGACCTTTCCTGCCAAATCAGGGTGGTTTTTATCGATCCCAGAATCCAGAATAGCAACCACAACGCCGCTGCCGTCTATCCCTTCGTCCCAAAGGCTCGCAACGTCTAGTCTCTTTGCAGAGCAGACGGTCCTGTTATCCTCAGACAGATTCACTGGCTGAGCGATCTCGACTGTGCCGTCTAGGTACACGGCTGCGATAAACGGATCATCGGCTAAATCCTGGATTACAGAAGAGCTTGCCGACCCTGCCACGCCATTGATCAGGCTGTAAGAGCATTTTAGATCGAAGTTCTCGATCTCTTTTCTGCCACCTTCTTTGAACATCACTATCAATGGCACCTTTTCTTTGCCCATGTCGAGCTGAGTTTCGATTGCCGGGTCCACGAAAGGAACCGGGTGAGATGCAGTGCCAGCATCTATCTGAAAAGCAGAGACTGAGGCAGGGATTGAGGCCGAGACTGTGGCAGAAACATACGGAGTTGCCACGAACACCAGTCCCGCGATCAGAATCAGCTTAAATAATATACTATTCATAAATTACGACCACCCCCACTATTGGCAAATGGCCATTCAACGCGGCCAAAACGCCATTGAGCCAAAGTTGGTAGATAATGCTAAATAAATCTGTGGTCCCTCTATCCACCGATGACATTCAGCTGGCTGATCGCCAACGTCCTCTGGTTGAGCCTGGCGCTTCTGATGGCCTCGTCTCTCACGAGCAGGCGGTCCCTATCAGGTGCAGGATGGTTCCTCTTTGGGATGCATTGGCTAAAGCAGCCTTCACATTACCTGATGATCGGGGATTATTTCAACGTGGGGCTGTCAATCCTCGCAGCCCTTTTTTCCCTCTACATGTCCTGGATCATCCTGGCCAAAGGCTGCAGTTCGCCTTCTTGTGACTGGGCAAGTCTAGCCGTGGCAATAGGCGGTGTCCTCTACTTTCCCTTTGCCCAGCTCACACCTTTGGGAGATTGGTTGGTCGGCCAGACCGCTCACCTTACGGCGATGATTCTAGAAGGGCTCAGCGTTCCGATCCTTGTGAACGGGGCAAACACCATGTCGCTGAACGGTCACACTGTTCAGATCATATTGGCCTGCACTGCGATCGAAAGTATGGCACTATTTGCAGGTGTGATCATCGCGGTCAAGGCCCCAACGCAACGAAAGCTGATGGCGTTCATGGTCTCGGTCCCGATAATATACATACTAAACCTGTTTCGAAACGTCTTCGTCGTCTTGGCCTACGGGAACCAGTGGTTTGGGCCTGACAGTTTTTATATGGCTCATAACGTGGTGGCAAAGGCAGGATCTACGGTAGCGCTCTTTTTAATAGCGTATGGGGTGTTCGCGCTCCTTCCCGAGATGTTAGATGCGATCGACGAGCTGGCACGCGTAATCAGGCGGCCTGGCGGTGAAGAGGCATGAAGCTGGCCAGGAATTCTGTTATTTGGGTTGGGGTGCCGTTTTCGATCGCCTTTCTCCTAGCCGTTTTAAATGTCTGGTCGTTCTCGATTGCAGCGTTGGCGCTCACGTTCTTTATGGTTTTTTTCCATAGAGATCCTGAGCGCGTGCCATCGGGTGAAGGGATGGTATCTCCAGCCGACGGATTGGTGGTGGATATTTCGCCTGAAAAGGTGGCCATATTCATGAACCATTACGACGTTCACGTCAACAGAGCGCCACTTGAGGGAAGGGTAATGCAAATTGAGCATGTGGATGGCAGGCATCTTCCGGCCTTCTTTAAGTCCTCGTCACAAAACGAGCAAAACCTGATAACAATCGATACGCCAGACGGAGAGATGGTGATCCATCAGATCACGGGCGCTTTCGTGAGGAGGATTGTATGCTACCTCAAGCCTGGAAGCTTTGTTGAGAGGGGTGAGAGGATCGGGATGATAAGGTTTGGAAGCAGAGTGGAGTTCACCTTGCCGAAAGGATATAGTTTAAGCGTCAAGAAAGGAGAGAGAGTTAAGGCAGGGGTGACGGTAATTGCGGTGAAGATGGCATGAAAGGCATTTTTCATATGGTTCGAACGCCGGATGTGGTCTCTATCCTGAACGCTTTTTTGGGGTTCAGCTCGATTCTGATGGCGTTTCAGGCCAAGTTTTCCATCTCAGTGGCTCTGATATTCCTGGCAGCAGCAGCTGATGGTCTGGACGGGTTTTTGGCGAGAAGAGGCGAGAAAGGGCCATTGGGCTTGAACTTGGATTCTCTTGCGGATGCCGTGTCTTTCGGAGCTGCTCCCGCAGTTTTGACCTGGGCTCGTTTTGGAGAGGTTTTCTGGCCGGTTGGCGGATTATATTTGGGGTGTGGTCTTCTTAGGTTGGCCAGGTTCAACACTATGCCGAAACGGGAAGAGGTACAGGAAAGGGTCTTTGAAGGGATGCCGATACCTGCAGCCGGAATGATCGTTGTGGTGAGCGTTCTTCTGGATCAAACGTTCCTCACGTTAGCTCTTATGTTTGTGGTTTCTATCTTGATGATAAGCAGCGTTCCTTATCCTAAGTGTAGAGATCTGAAATTTGTTCCCTTCGTCTTGGTAGTAGCACTGGCGGCTCTTGTCTTGGGATTTCAAGAGACGGGCCACATGTCAGTCATCTTAGTATTTTTAGTGTTAATGGCGTATCTGATTTATCCACCGGTGGTTGATTTATGCCGAACAAAAAGGAAATAGCCGCTTTCGAAGCGGGGATTAAACTTGGCGCGATGTACCACCAGTTTGTGGGCGCGCCAGTCAGCATCGAGACTGCAAAGAGCTTGGAGACGGCTATTACAAAGAGCATATCTCTTCAGCCTTACGTTGCGAGCGTTGAGGTAAGGATAAATCGGGATATGCTAAAAGAGAACTGTTATGGCTATGGGGAGCTTGAAGGCAGAATGATCCAAGCCCAAGTTGAGATATCTTATCAAGGAGAGGTCATCAAAGCGAGGTTAGAGTACGATCCTGAAAAGGACTATCCGCTCATGCATCTCCTCGAATGATTTTGTTCAAAGTATGACGATGTAAAACTTTGACGGGCGCTTTTTGCGCCCTTCGGGCGTCAGTTTCCCCTCCCGCCCACCCGTTGTATTACACTTCTGGTAAGTCGAAGGACCTATACAATTATACGGAGATCCAATCCTGGAAGGAAAATGGTTCGCTATACGCGACTGAGATGGAGCACGATTTTTGCAGAGAATGCGAGTGATCAACTAACTACCATACTCCAGTATCTCGGAATACAAAGGACATTCGATACAGTTGCAGATGTTTATAACAGTCACGCCCTAGACCCGCATGTGAATAGGCATCGACTCACAGTTGTGGTACATCTTCGATTATAGTCTTCTATTTTCGTCCACTCCACTCCTGTAAGTTAAATATACGAGAAGCCTCCATCTGACGGCAACGTCGAGAGGAGCGAAACCGTTTGCACCCGTGGATATCTGAGTATTACATAGATCCAATATTGTATGATGCAGGATACAACCCTGTGAACACCATCACCTGGGCCTTGATCCTGGGTCTCATGCTGCTCTTCATTGCCTGGACCTTCAGACGTTTGGAGATACCGCTAGATGAAAGCCTGGTTTGGCATACAGTCCCCTACATACTTGCAGGATCTAGCCTGAGGGTGATCGAAGATGCAGAGATCGTAGCTTTGCCCTTCAAGTACTTGCTCATAACCCCACTCATTTATTTCGTAGTGGCAGCAGCAACTGTCACCTCGCTTCTTTCTTGCAGATATTTATTGGGCAAGAGATTCTTGAAAGGTTACGCCTTGATTGGATTGATCTGGACCTTCGCCAACTTAGTTGTTCTCTCTTCGGTGGGCATAAGTCATCTTTGGGCCCTCGGCACTGTAACCTTTCTGGGCGTGGCCACAACCTCTGCGCTTTGGATCTTTAGAAACGTTTTGAAACTGAGATTTTTGGATAGGAGTGACAACTTCTTAATCCTATTTGCTCATATGTTGGACGCAAGCTCAACTTACATAGGCGTAGACTGGCTTGGCTATTATGAAAAGCACGTTATACCATCGTATCTTATCGATTTGACCGGAACCGCTCTTGTGATGTACCCCTTAAAGATAGCAATTTTGATCCCTGCTCTCAGTCTGATCGACTCTGCCCTCAAAGACGAGCCAAATCTCAGAAACTTAACGAAGCTTGCGCTCTTGACTTTGGGACTTGCACCGGCCATGAGAAACACCATCAGGCTAACGTTTGGCATCTAAAAAATTGTAATTTATCTCAGGATAGGGCAGAGCAACTGGATAAAGCAATGGGGCTAGAGCCCCATAGGTGAAATTCTACAAAAAACGGGAACAGGGCGTGCTAGAGCTTTCGAGCCTCTAGCTTTTCGCCCCTGTTCATCTTCCTCATAACCTTCTGGCCGATCTCAGAGGTCTTAACGATCCTTATGTCGCCTCGTCGTCCCACCGTTGCCATGGTGACTGGCTCGCCTCCGACGAGTATCTCCATGCTCTGGCCCGATTTTCCCCCAATCCAGATGATCAGATGTCGACCAGTCTCTTCGACGTTGGGAACGAAGATCTGATGACCGCCCTTCTGGCTCTCGTCCAGTGGCTGAATATCTATGTGGATGCCCAAAGATTTTTCAATCCCATCTATCGTCTTGCCAGATTTCCCTATCACTTTTGGAATTTCTTTTTCCTGAACCCTTACCACAGCGCTGGAGTCGCTTAGCATCTCCACTTCGAAAGAACCTCTCAGATGGCGAGCCATCTCATTTTCTATCTGGCGAGACGCCAGGTTCCAAGTGGCAGGCCGTTCTGTTGTCTCCTTGGTGACCGGCATGATCACGATCTCCTCGCCATAGGTGTAAAGCTCGTACTCGACCGATCCCGTCGTGAAGTCCTTCACCACAATGACGGGTCTTGCAAGGTCTGCTTCGGTCATCCCCGATGGAACTTTGACCACGAACTCCACGTCCATCACCCTGGAAACTTCACCCTTATCGATGAAAACCACCGTGTCAACCACTTGAGGAATCATTCCCAGATCGACACGACCGATCAGCCTCTGGAGGGCGTCAACTGGCTTATTGGCATGGACCACCCCAATCATCCCGACACCTGCAAGTCTGAGGTCTGCGAAGACCTGAAAGTCCTTGGTCTTCCTTACCTCGTCATAAATCGTATAATCGGGCCGGACCAGGAGCAACACTTCCGCTGAAGCCTCCATGCTTCCTTCAAGGGGGCCATATTGAGTGATCTCAGGCGGCACCTGGAGATCGCGGGGCGATTCCAAGGTCTTGACCACGTGATTGCATTTGAGCAGGTACTCGGCAATTCCAGCCGCAAAGGTGGATTTCCCAGACCCTGGCGGTCCTGCTATCAAAATTCCTCTTTGTGACTCGCTCAGTCTCACCTTCAGCTCTTCGCTGTAATGATAATCTTCCAGACTCACCTTGGCCACGGGCCGCACTGCGGTGATCTCCATCGCCTCTGAAAATGGAGGCCTTGCTATGGCGATCCTCATAGGGCCCAGCTGGACCACGGCCGCCCCCATCTTCTCCATCTCGATGTGGCCTTTGGGGTCTGACTTTGCCCGCTCGAAGATCTCTCTTGATATATCTCGTAGATCCCGCTCTCTGAGCACCCTCTTATTTATTTTTACTAAGTTGAACTCACCCACCTTGCCCCGTTTGGCCATGGGGACCGCCCCGTCCTTCAGGTGAACAGATAAGGTGTCAGGAGTGAAATACTGCTCGAGGGTGAGGGGTCTTATTTGTCCTCTTTGGGGTGGGACGTATTCCACGTCGATCCCCATCGCCTCTGCTACCCGGGACTGGATGGAGTCGCTGGTGAGGAACGAAGCCCCCATCTCCAGAGCCACGTCTCTGATCATGGCATCGATCTCGCCACCCCCGGCCAGCTTTATTTGGTCAAGGTCGGGCCTTACACCCACGTACTCGACCTCTATCTTCCCAGATTTAGCCAGCCCTGACAACTTTCTGAGTTCTTCTAAGCCCTTAAAGCCCGTTTCTCTGCCGTGGTTTGCCTGGGCCTCAAGCTCGGCCACTACCGCTTCAGGTACCACTACCCTTTTGCCCAGATACTCTCCAGATTCTACCCGGGCTGAAATTCTGCCGTCAATAACTACGCTCGTATCCGGCACTACAAACTGCGCCATCGTAATAAACATCCTTTAAATCGGTTGATCTTATTTCCGTTCAAAAACGAGGTTAGAGATGGACGATGTCCATGTCCCTTTCCTTGGCGATCTTTTCGAAAATCTGGTCGATCCCCATCTGGCGTCGTATCTGACGGCCAGTCATCACTACCATTGTCGTCCGACCGTACTTCTGAACCGCTTTTATGCTAGAGGTCTGCTCGCCAAAACCAGGGTCCAAGCGCCTCAAAATACAGATCTTGATACCATTCTCAACAAAACGGCCATCATCACTGTGACCGAACTCTATACAGGCCATCCCTGGCTTTGGCTTTATGAGGTAATCCACGTCGTAGCTGGCAAAGAAGTTCCGGTCGTAAAGCTTCTTGTCCGCCAAGGCCGGGCGAAGGTCTTCTTCCACTACTGCGTTGGCCATATCCAAAATTTCATCCCGAGCCTTTTTGGAGTACTCCATGCATTTGGCTATTGTGAAAAGGCTGAGTCGGTGGAGGGGCACTTTCTTGTTGTGGCAGTACTCGTGTGGTTCCACCACCTCAAAATCACCATCTACAGGAAAGAAGCAGGGTGCGTAATTGTCACAACAGGCACATTTAATCCCAATTATGGTGTCTTTGTCCAAGAAAGGGGCCATCCCTTCGATGAACGCCAGTATCTCCCCTATGTTAGAGTTGGTGCCCTCTGGAAGACTCTGCTTTGCTGCCTTTACCGCAAAAAGCAGTTCGTCACGACTGTCGTCACCCTTCTCTTCATTCATCTTAAATGCGCAAGGAGAACCCCGCCCTTCAGGACGGGGAGGAATTGCGCTCTCCATCTTATGATGGTCAATATGGTCAAATCCAACACTTTTGCATTTTGTGTGATCCGTTTTCCAGATATGATGTTATGCAAACTGACATTCCCTTTCGAGGATCCACCTACATAGCTCAAACCAT
>CAZXBV010000031.1:0-10342 GCA_964639155.1 uncultured Methanotrichaceae archaeon | reverse complement strand
CTATACCCTCCGCTTGTTCGTACGACCCTTTTTCACCTCGAAAATATACGTCATGTCGCCTTCGACCTCGTGCCAGAGGTTCCTGTAATAATCGTCCTTCCACTCTGCAAAACCGTCGTTGTACCCCTGGTCGTTTTCGTCGATATGTATGAAGTAGCCCCGCTCAGAGTGTGGCGCACACAGCTTTAGCGTCTCCATGCAGTCTCTTATGCTCGAAGGGTCGTACGACTTCATCTCGCCCTTCTCTTTGGAGATGGTCTTTAGCTCGATCGTCACCAAACAATCTTCGCCCTTGAATATCGAGATGTCGGGTTTGTGGCCGCCTACAGACGCGCCCATCAACATAGTTATAATCTTATTTTTATCAGTATATTTGCGCAGGTGGTGATAAAGAGATGCCCTAAAGTCATCTTCACCCAATATTTTCCCATTATGAAAATCCTCTACAGATCCTTTGAACGCATCTGTGATGTTTCGTTCAAGTTTGTTTACCCGAACTGACGTCTTAATCCCCTCCTATACATCGAGCCTGAAAGATTTCAAACTATTAGAAACTATAGTCGAGAATCAATTAGATGGCGCTAACTGGTTCTCGCCAGAACGATCCAGAAAACTGGCTCGTCAAGTTTTTCTATAGATCCTGAACGCGTAGTGATCGAGAGATCTAAGTGGCAAAGTTCGATAAACGCCCTGGTAAATGTCCTGATAACAGCTTTGGCAACGTTCCATGCGAACGCTTCTGTGCAGCGCCCGAAAAAGGGCGCCAACGCCATGAAGTGCATGATCTGATCATAGTCGGAGCGGGGCCCGCAGGACTCTTCTGCGCCATAAATTCTCGCTATAAAGATAAGAAGATCCTCGTCCTTGAGAAGAAAAAATCCCCCGGCCGAAAGCTCCTTGTCTCAGGCTCTGGCCACTGCAACATAACTCACGACGGAGATATTCGATCGTTCCTGGGCCATTACGGCGACCATGGGCGGTTCCTTCGCCCGGCCCTCCTCGGTTTCACAAACCAGGACCTTGTATCCTTCTTTGAAAATAAGGGGCTTGGAACGATTCTGGCAGAAGGGGGCAAGATATTTCCAGAAAGTTTAAGATCCAGAGACGTTCTGGACGTCCTTGTCCGGGAATGCGATGCCAAGGACGTTCACATAAGACACGACCAGAACGTTAAGTCGATCATCAGATCAAAAGACGGATTCGAGGTGGTAACAGAAGACTATGCCTATCGATCGCAGCTTTTGGTGATCGCGACTGGCGGGCGCTCTTATCCTGCCACCGGCTCTGACGGCGCAGGTTACGGGTTTGCAAAAAGCCTTGGCCACAACATAACCGATATCGGGCCCGCTCTGACGCCAGTTCGCATAAAGGATTATCCCTTCTTGGAGCTTGCTGGAATCTCTTTTCCAAAGATGGAGATCTCGCTTTACCGGGGCAAGAAGATCAAGGAATATCGAGGCGACGTTTTATTCACCCACCAAGGACTCTCTGGCCCGGGGATACTCGACTTATCCAGACACATAAAGGCCAAAGACACCTTGAAACTCTCTTTTGTACAAGTCAAGAGCCGAGCAGAGCTTGAAGAGTGGCTTTTAGACAAGGTCAAGGTGGACGGAGCAAGGGGCATAAAGTCGATAATTGCGGATCTGTCGCTCCCAAACAGGGTGACGACGAAGATCATTGAGCTATCAGGGATTTTGCCCGGCATGAAATGTGCCCATCTGACAAGAGATATGCGAGGCAACCTTCTCGACAACCTGACCGGCTTTCCAATGACGGTCGAGGCGGTCGAAGGTTTTAACGTTGCCATGGCCACCAGAGGCGGGGTGGACCTAAAAGAAGTAAACTCAAAGACCATGGGGTCAAGGCTGGTCGATGGGCTTTACCTGGCAGGCGAGGTACTGGACATAGACGGCGATACCGGCGGCTACAACCTGCAGGCGGCTTTTTCAACAGGGATGCTCGCTGCAAAGAGCATACTTCAAAGGTGGGCCAAGTCGGTAAGCTTGTAGGTTACACAAATTAACGATCTATCGCCGCGCTCAGGTGGGCTCCGAAAAGGACGATAAACCCGGTGAGGTAGACCCATATCATCAATGCGACCACAGTTCCAAGAGATCCATAAATCAGCTGCTGGCGGGAAAATTCGCTCGCTAGATACCAGCCAAATCCCATCTTGCTCAGCTCCCAGCAAAGTGTGGCGGCAAACGCGCCCCATGCGGCATTGCGCCACCTGACCTTCGCTTTTGGAGCCCACCGATAGAGGCTCAAGGCCATGAGGAAGGCGAGCAGAGGTGGAACCAACCCCGAAAACACCTTCCATACGAAAGTGTCGTAGAAGAAGACGTCGCCCAGGAAGGGCAAAGGCAACTCGACCTGGGCGAGAAAGCCCAAGATCGCTGTGGCTACCAGTGACGCTATGAGCAAAACTGCGAGGATGAGTACCGTAACCAATCCTGCAAGACGACCTTTCAAGAAGTTGCGTCTTTCGGTGCCGTTCCAAGCTCGATCGACGTTGTAGGTCAAGACTACAAAGACGCTGGTGGCAGACCAGAGCAGACCCGCAGAGGCCAATATCCCTGCAGGTTTTCTGAGCTCTAAAAATCGCCGGACGTTCTCTGCTGCAACTTCCTGGACCGAAGGGATGTCCTCTGCGATAAGGGCCAAACGCTGGAGGTTCTCTTGGATGAATTCATCACCAAAAGGCAAAGCGTCCCTCAAGAAGATTAACAAATGTTCCTGCGCCTCTTCTGCCTCCAAAAAGGTGCTTCCCAAAGAGATGAGTATGATGATCAACGGGAAAAACGAGAATAGAGCGTAGTAAGCGATGCTGGCAGCAGCCTCTGGGGCGCGGGCATCGAGCATCCCTGTCAGGGCAGATGCCAGGATTCCAAGGGTGCCGTGACTTAGCCTGTCAGCTTCCTGCCAAAAAACCTGTGCTTTTGCCGTCAAACAGTATCTCAAGCTCCTTGGTTTCAGTCTTGCCAATCCCATCCGCTCCATTCCCATGAAAAGGGTCTAAACATGCCGCCTGAACATATCGATTTTCATGTTTTGGGCATGAATCTATGAATCACGGGCGTTTCTCATGAAGTATGTGTCACGATAAAAAGTTTCGTACGTCTTCTTGAAAATTTGCTGCAAAAGCAGCGAACTGAGAATGTTTTAGCCCTAAGTTCTCTTGCGTTAAGCAAAAACCTTGAGTTTTTGCAAAAGGTGGAACTCAGATGAGATCTGTTCCCGCGCCGACTCCCGTAAGTTATATATGGTGTACGTGCACGTGCACAAAAGGCGTCTGGAAAACGTCTGGACAACTTGTGGGTGTGTGCGAAAGATGGAGCGAATATGGGGGTCGAACGCTATAATTCCAAGATTTGATTCAATTGGTTGGTGATTTCTGTGGACTTCAATTCATTGCCTGAAGACGAAATCCTGGCCCAGCTAAAAACAAATTATTCTGGTCTGGATGAGCTCGAAGTCCAAAAGAGGTTAGAAACTTTCGGACCAAACGAGTTAGAACAACGGAAAGGAAAGAACTATCTAAAAGAGTACTTCTGGCAGTACGCCCAGTTCTTTGCAGTCATCTTGGAGGTTGCAGCACTTTTGTCTTTCGTCGCAAATTCCTACTCGCCAGGGGAAGGATACAACATCCTCGCTTACGCCATCTTGGGTGCCGTGTTCATCAATGCGACCTTTGCTTTCTGGCAAGAGTACAAAGCAGACAAGACCGTTGAGGCCCTCTTAAAGCTCATCCCTTCCATGGTGAAAGTGAGGCGAGGCGGCGAAGTTCGGGAGGTGGACTCAAAGCTGCTCGTTCCTGGTGACATCCTCGTCGTCGAAGAAGGCGACCGAATTGGAGCAGACGCCGTCGTCATCGAGGCAAACACTCTTCAGACAAACATGGCAACTCTCACCGGCGAATCGAGGCCAGCGAAAAGGGGGACCGAGCCAAAGAAAGTTGAGACTTTGCTGGAGGCCGAAAACGTCCTCTTTGCCGGGACGACTGTCGTCTCTGGAAACGGCGTAGGCGTCGTTTTTGCCACAGGAAACGAGACTGAATTTGGAAAGATCGCAACTCTCGCAAAAGATGTGGAAAAAAGGCTTACCCCGATGCAGCTTGAGATCATCAGGATCACGCGGATATTGACACTTGCGGCCCTGCTGGTTGGTGGCGTCTTCTTCCTATTGGGAATCCTCTCTGGGCAAGGTTTCCTCATCGCTGCGATCTTCGCCCTCTCTTTGATCGTGGCCAACGTTCCTGAAGGGATGTTGCCCACAATCACCCTCTCTTTATCCCTTGCAAGCCAGAACATGGCCCGAAGAAACGCTCTCATCAAGAACCTCGATTCGGTCCAGACGCTCGGTAGCGCAACGGTGATCTGCACGGACAAGACCGGGACGATCACTCGAAATGAGATGACGTTAAAGGAGATATATCTTGCAAGTGGCGATGCGGTATCTGTTACGGGGGATGGATACTTTCAGGAGGGGGATTTCACCTTTGCAGAAGACAAAACCGGTGTAGAAGAACAACTACGTTTTTTCCTAACGGCCGGACTCTTGAATTGCAGGGCGAAAATCGGCGATGGCGAAGTTTTTGGTGATCCGACAGAGCTTGCCATAGTTGCGGCCGCAAAGAAGGCGCGAATAGCGACAGACGAATATGTAAAATTGGACGAGATTCCCTTCTCCAGCGAGCGCAAGATGATGTCGACGGTCTATGAGAAGAACGGGAAAAAGTTCATCTTCTCGAAGGGCGCGCCAGAAGTTCTCCTCGAATTCTCGACCCGTTTTCTGGACGAGAGCGGCAATATCCAACCTCTTGACGATCACGAGATCAAACGGTTGGAAGCAAAGGCCGAAGAGCTGGAGCGAAAGGCCTACAGGCTCCTTGCGATCGCGTACAGCGAAGGCGAAGATGAGACGGATTTCGTCTTCCTTGGCTTTGTTGCCATCATGGATCTTCCGCGGGCGGAGGTATACGATGCGATGCAGAAGTGTCGTAAAGCTTCGATAAGAGTCATGATCCTCACGGGGGATAATCCTTTGACCGCACAGGCCATCGCCGAGAAGATCGGGCTTCACGTGGATGCGGTCCTCACCGGAGAAGATACGCGGTCCATGTCGGATGAAGCGCTTGGAAAGCTGCTCACTGAAAAGGACGTCCTCTTTGCCAGGATGCGATCCGAACAGAAGTTGCGAATCGCAACGCTTCTTCAGGATAACGGAGAAGTGGTGGCGATGACGGGAGACGGCGTCAACGATGCGCCCGCCCTCAGGAAAGCTGACATCGGCATATCCATGGGGATAAAGGGAACTGAGGTCGCCAAGGAAGCTGCTGACATAATTCTGCTAGACGATAACTTCGCATCTATTGTGGCGGCGATAGAAGAAGGTCGCACAGTTTACTTCAACATAAAAAAATTTGTCACATATATATTATCCTCCAACGTTCCCGAGATTGTCCCCTACATCCTCCAATTCTTCTTGCGAATTCCGCTCCCGCTTTCCGTCATCCAGATCCTCTCGATCGATCTTGGATCCGACATGCTCCCAGGACTTGCTCTTGGAAGTGAACTTCCTGAAAATGACATCATGGAACGGCCTCCTGTTGGAAAGAACGAACGGATATTGGATCGAGAGGTCTTCAAGAGGGGTTACTTTTTCTTAGGGGCGATTGAGGGCGCAGCTGCGATGGCCGCATTTCTGGGATTTTTGTACCTCAATGGGTGGCGGTATGGCGATCTTTCGATCGTTAATACCGATCTTCATCGCCAGGCCATGACGATGACACTTCTTGGAGCTGTTACTTGCCAGCTTTTCAACGTCTGGACTCTTCGATCCTGGGAGTTTTCGGCTTTCGAGAGGGGTACCTTCAAGAACAAGTTGCTTATCGGCGCCCTAATCTTCGAAATTCTTTGGATATATGCCCTCTTGAACGTGAAGTCTGTCCAGTTGGTCTTCAACACAGCTCACGTGCCTTCAGAGTATTTGTGGATATTGATTCCGTTTCCGGTCCTGCTCTTTGCAAGCCACGAGATCTACAAGTATCGAATACGGAAAAAGAGGGGGAAATGAAATTCACCCCCTACTATATTTATGGAGCTTCCAATCACGAACTTCCCGAGAAAGAGTTCTATAAATACTACGCTCGCCAATCTTTTCTTATGACTGAAATGGCCGATCCTGTCGTGATGGTTGCAGAGCTGATGGCGCTTGCCGCCCGGACGGCGCCGAAGGCTACGGGACGTGATTCTCTTTACATACGCGTGATAACCGGCGCCGACTTGAACCGTCTATCCGAAGAGATGCGTCTTCTTGGCGATCTTTACGGCTTTGGATATTTTGCAAGGGACGCAGGTAACCTTGAAAAAAGCAGCGCGTGTCTTCTCGTAGGTGCCAGGGGCGAGGTAGTCGGGCTCGATTGTGGAGCATGTGGTTATCCGACCTGTAAAGAGATGCTAAAGGTCCAAAAAGAGGCGATAACAGAACGATCCCAACGAAACCAGAGGGCACAAAAAACTCTTGAATCCCAAGGAAGTCAAAAAACGTCAGAAGGGATTGCAAATAAGCCTTTTTCGGGGCCCAACTGCGCCATCAAGATGGCAGACCTTGGAATCGCCCTTGGATCTGCGGCCAAGACCGCAAGCCTCCACAACGTAGACAATCGAATAATGTACACAGCGGGCACGGCTGCTTTGTCGCTAGGTTGGATGGAAGGCTGTACAGTTGCTTACGGAATACCCCTCAGCGCCTCTGGCAAAAATATATATTTCGATCGTCAAGAGTAACTGACGATAAAAAAGGGGGCTAAATGCCGACTATGAAGATACGCGGAGGCGACCTGGACTTGGTCGAGTACGAGTTCAGCGCCTTTTCCCCTGGAGAGTGCGTTAACACCATGGGGTTTGAAGGTGATTACGATCTTTCACCGATCAAAGGACGGGTCAGGGTCGTTACTCCCGGCCGAATACACCTCACAGTTCTTGACATGAACCGCTTTGCACCAAACCGTCCTGGCGGCGGAGGTTTTGGATTTGCCATCCAGATCTATTGCCAAGCCGAAGTGGAGTGCACGTCTTCTGAGACTTCCATAGATTACTCAAGAGAACCTATCATCCGCCACTTCGTTGAGGTTTTCAAGAATACGGTGGGCTACGATGGTGGTTTTCAGATTACCGTTCAAGACCATCAAAGAAAACACGTGGGCCTTGGGTCGACTGGATCGGTTCTCGTAGCCCTCGCCCATGCCATGAACGTGGCCTTGGGCTCGCCTCTCACCGCCGAAGAGATCCGTCTTCTAATAGGGAACAATTATGTGGAAGAGACTGAAGACGGGCGAGTCGTTCTTGGTTTTGAGACCGGCGTTGGGCCTGCGGCTGCAACTTATGGGGGAATGGCGATAATGGGCGATGAACTGACGCTCGCATATCATCATCCTTTCGCAGAAAAAAAGAACGTCTTCGTGATCATTCCGACAACTTCAGTCTCATCTGCAGGGAAGCAGGAGTTCGATCTTCTCATGAACAGGGCTCGAAACCTCGATTATCAGGACAGAGAGCTCAAAGCTTATTTTATCCTGATGGACCTGATTCCGGCTATAGAGCGCAACGACTTGAAGAAAATAGGGGACGTCGTCTGGGAGGTCGAGTTTCGTGGATCAAAACGGGCCGAGGTAGAGCACCACAGCTTTGAGATCTATCACTACATGAGCAAGCTAAGAGAGAGTGGTCTTGAGTTTGTGGGCATGAGCTCGGTGGGGCCTTCGATTGCCATCATCACCGAGAAAAGCGAAGACGAGATCTCAAGGCTAGTCGAGCCGATGGGACTTGAGATTGCCATATCGACTAAGGTGGATAACGAGGGGCTGAAGGTGGAATTGATGCCGGAACCTGAAGATGTGATCGATAGCGTTCGACGATAACTTTGCAATTCCGGCAGATCTCGATACCTTGCACAACCTTTATACCTTGTCAACCTCATTGCCCCAAGAGGTTGACAACTATGGCCCCGATCGCCTTCATGCTCGCAGCTTATCTCTTGGTGTTGGTCCTGGTGGGCGCTTTTGGCACCAGGCGCGTCTTCGATCCCGAGAGCTTCTATCTGGCAGGAAGAAGCCTTCGCCCCTTTGTCCTCACAGCCACCCTCTGTGCTACAATCCTTGGGGCGTCTTCTACCTTGGGGATGGCAGGCCTTGGCTTTTCAGAAGGAATTACTGGGGCCTGGTGGATGCTCTCTGGGGTATTGGGGCTTTTTGTTCTCTCCTTCGTTTTCGCAGAGAAGGTGAGAGCCACAGGCTGCTATACTCTTCCAGAACTCATCGGCTCACAGTATGACCAAAGAGTGAGGTTAGCGGCTTCAGCTCTCATCTTCGTCTCCTGGATCGGCATAATTGCGGCCCAGATAGTGGCATCTGGAAAGCTCTTGGGCGCTCTATTTGGATCAGACCAGGTGGCTTTCATGATCGGATCTGCTGCAGTATTCGTCTTTTACACAGGCTTTGGCGGCCAGCGTGCCATCGTCAAGACAGATATTCTTCAGCTCTTCATCCTGGTTTTGGGCTTGGCGCTCATCCTCTTTCGATCTTTTGAACTGGTTGGCCTTGAGGTTTTGATGGGGCAGAGCTTTCCGACCTCGCCTGCCAGGAGCGGGTCTGAAGTTTTGGGCTTGGTTCTTGTTGTCGGGTCGACTTATCTTGTGGGGCCAGATATCTATTCTCGGCTATTCTCTGCTCAAGATCCAAAAGCTGCCAGGCGATCTTCTTTTCTGGCCGCCCTCATCTTGATCCCGCTGGCTTTTGGCATAACTTCTTTGGGTTTGTGTGCTGGGGCCTTGTTTCCTGGGATTGAAGCCGAGCTGGCTATTCCCGCCCTGATGGCGCAAACCTTGTCGCCTTTGGGCCAGGGGATCGTAGCTGTGGCTTTTTTGTCTGCCCTAATGTCTTCTGCGGATACGACACTTCTTACTGCCACCTCTATTTTCACCTTGGATCTATACAAGGCGGCGCGTCCGGCATCGAGCCGTTCAGATCTTATGAAAGCGTCGAGATTTGGAACATTTCTGATAGGATTTCTTGCTCTTCTCTCGGCCATTCGGATGCCAGAAATCATTGCGACGCTTCTTTCAGCTTACACTGTATTTGCAGGAGGATTGATCGTGCCAGTTTTAGCTGGCTTTTACAAAGATCGATTGGGTTTAACCTCAAGTGGCGCTCTTGCAGCCTTGGTTGGAGGTGGCGGGGTCGCGCTTGTTTTTGGAGATAAATGGCCTCTTCTTGGGATGATAGTTAGCGCACTCATTCTTTTTGGGATAAGTTGGCTTCAAAAATGCATACAAAAAATATAAGAAGATGAATCATATGTGCAAAAGGTGGGTGGGCAGTGCCCAAGCCCTTCCTCGCGCATCTGATCACCCATTACTTATATTTCATCGCTAATAGTTCTCGGCGAGCAGCTCAAAGTACTCTTTTGGATGGGCGCAGGCAGGACATTCGTCTGGTGCTTCTGTACCTTCGTGAACATAGCCACAGTTTCTGCATTTCCATTTGACAACGTTGTCGCGCTTGAAGACAGTCCCGTTTTCGATGTTTTTGAGAAGTGTAAGGTACCTTTTTTCATGCTGCTTTTCAGCCAATGCGATTGATCTCATCACCGATGCAATCTCGCCAAATCCTTCTTCATCCGCTATGTCTGCAAACTCGGGATACATTTGAGTATATTCGTGGTTTTCACCAGCCGCCGCCGCTCTGAGGTTTTCCTTTGTCTCGCCAATAACGCCTGCAGGAAACGCTGCTGTAATCTCGACGTCCCCGCCCTCAAGAAACTTAAAGAGCCTCTTTGCGTGTTCCTTCTCGTTTTCGGCAGTCTCTGTGAATATGGCTGAGATCTGTTCGTAGCCTTCTTTCTTAGCCTTTGAGGCAAAGAAGTTGTAGCGGTTTCTCGCCTGAGATTCTCCTGAAAACGCGGTCAGGAGATTCTTTTCTGTTTGGGTTCCTTTCAAACTTTTCAAATTCATACACTCCTATGCGGTTCTTCATTGGTTGAGGAGGATCTCTATTTCCTTAAGGGGCAATATGCAAGCTGACCATCTCAATTGTCTCGTCCAAAACCACGGAATCCTGGACTAAAACTGGAAATTGTGGCATCTGCCCCATATAAAAAAAGACTGGTGGTACAAGGTGTCAACGCCGGTCTTAAATTATCCAACTACAGCGGAATAAACTTGACCAGTTCTACATAAGCCTTCTGCTTGAACCGATTACTTCTCACCCTCAACAGGAAAAACTCTTAGGGATCAAACCTTGCCGTTTTCGTTCCTTTAGCCTGTAGCTATCCCCTTTTAT
>CAZXBV010000030.1:0-10552 GCA_964639155.1 uncultured Methanotrichaceae archaeon | reverse complement strand
TGGATCAGATCCATGATGGGCCAATAATGGCAGATAACGTGCCAAAGAGGATCAAGCCCGAACCTGGAGAGGCCTACTATCGCGTGGAAGATCCACGTGGCGAGATGGGGTTCTTTGTGGTGAGCGACGGATCCGACAAGCCTGTCAAAGTGAAGGCCCGGGGTCCTGTGTACGCCTACTTCCAGGCGCTTCCGCCGTTGTTGGAAGGGGTCTACATAGCAGACGTGGTCGCCATCGCTGGCAGCATGGACAGCTGCACCAGCGAGGTGGACAGGTAGGAGGGAACGAGTTTGGTATTTTCTGCAATCACTGAATTTGCGGCCCAAGAGCCCAAGTTATATGCATTCATAATCGGACTCGTTGGCGCTGCCATCCTCGCTTCAGTCATCAACGTAGCCGCAATGGCGGTGGTTTGGCTGGAGAGGAAGGTGATGGGTGACCTTCAGGCTAGGTACGGCCCCAACAGGGTCGGTGGCCGGTGGGGCATTCTCCAATTAGGCGCTGACGCCATCAAGCTCTTCACCAAAGAAGATATAATTCCAAGAGGTGCGGACAGACCGGTCTACGTCTGGGCTCCAATCGTTGCCAGCGCAACCACGATGTTAGTTGCTGCTGCCATACCATTTGGTGCAGTGAACATCGGAGGTAGAGAGATCCCACTGGTGGTGGCCAACATGGACATCAGCGCCTTCTACGTAGAAGCGGTGTTGAGCATCATGGCCATAGCTGCCTTCATGGCTGGCTGGTCTTCTAACAACAAGTACTCGATGTTGGGCGCTTTTAGAGGCGTGGCCAGGATGATCTCTTATGAGGTTCCGATGGGAATCTGCGTGATCAGCGTTGCCATAATGGCTCACAGTTTGAACCTGGTCGAGATCGTCCAGTCCCAGACCATCTGGTACGCCGTTGCTCAACCTCTTGGTTTCGTAATCTTCACCATTGCCCTGATCACAGACTTGGGCCGAATGCCCTTCGATCAGTCCGAAGGCGAGGAAGAGATCGTAGCCGGTTACGTCACCGAGTACGGCGGAATCAGGTTCGGCCTTCTCTACTTCCAGGAATACAACAGCATGCTTCTAGGTTCCATCCTGCTCGTGCTTCTTTACCTGGGCGGCTGGAACGGTCCGACCATCCCTGTGATATCTTTCATCTCACCCATGGTCTGGTTCCTGATGAAAGTGCTCATTGTGCTGGTTTCTTTGATATGGATCAGGGTATCTCTGGTGAGGTTCAGGATCGATCAAGTTACGGACCTGGGTTGGAAGTGGATGTTGCCCCTTTCGATGGTGAACTTGGCATGGGCCGTGGCAGTAGGTCTGTACTTTGCATGAGGTGATGATCAAATGGTGCTTAAAAACCTCAAAATGACCTTCAAACGCGCTTTCACAGGCGTTGAGGTCACTCGTCTCTATCCAGAAAAGATCATGGACCTCCCGGACGCAGAAAGAGGCCTTCACGAGCTGGATATCAGAGAATGCATTGGATGCGGTGCCTGCGCCAGAATCTGTCCTAACGACTGCATCGAACTTGTGCCTTACAAGAGCGGAAACCCGCTCAAGAACAAGAAGATGAAGTATCCGCAGATAGACTATGGCCGGTGTATGTTCTGCGGCCTCTGCGTCGACGATTGTCCCAAATCTTGCTTGGTCATGACAAAGAAGTTCGAGATTTCGAGCTGGAACAGAGAAGACCTTGTTTACGGTCCAGAGGACATCGCGGTCGGCAAGTATTCCGATGAGGAAGTTTTAAAGCTGACCGAAGAGGCGAAGGCGAAAGAAGCAGAGAAGAAGAAGAAAGCCGCAGCTGCTGCCAAAGCAAAGAAGGAAAAGGCGGCTAAAGCCAAAGCCGCCAACGAGAAAGAAGGCTCTGGTGAAACGGCTGCCAAAGAGACGAAGGCAGAATGAAGGTCCAGAGAGTCTTTAGAAGGTGATTTCCAATGGTGGATTTGGCTTCAATTAATTTAGCTCAACTTTACGACATAAGGTTCCTCATAGAGCTGGGAGTCTTCTCCTTGTTTGCTGTGATAATCCTCGGCCTCTCCATCCTCACAGTCTACTCCAGAAACATAGTACACAGTGCGTTCTACCTTTTGGGAAGTTTCGCTGCTGTGGCTGTGTTGTACATATCTTTGAATGCTACTTTCGTAGGAGTGGCTCAGATTCTGGTGTACGTCGGAGCGGTTGGAGTGCTGATACTCTTCGCAATAATGCTCACGAGAAGGACACTTATGGAGGAATCCCATGGTTAAAGTGAAAACGACGATCTTAATGCTGATATTTTTGGCAACAATGATCGTTTTCCTCGCAGCGACACCATGGGGCGGTGAGAAGAGTTCGTATAGCTTCGAGCCCAGAGAAGGGGCACGAATGCCTGAAAGCGGGATAGGTGATATCGGTATTGAGATTTTCACGATCTATATCTTCCCCTTTGAGGTGCTCGCCCTGGTTCTTCTGGCCGCTCTGATAGGTGCGGTATACATCGCAAGGAAGGAGATAGCCGGATGATGGCTAGGAGGGAGGAAAACAGATGGTTCCGCTAGTGCTTTACGTGCTGCTCGCGTCTGCGATGTTTACCATCGGCCTTTATGGCCTTATGACGCAGCGGAACGGTATTAAACTGATGATGTGCGTGGAGATCCTGCTCAACAGTGCCAACATAAATTTGGTGGCGTTCTCTTCATACCTGCCCAACCAAAATGGCCAAGTCTTTGCTTTGTTCTCTATAGCATTGGCCGCTGCCGAAGCCGGTGTGGGATTTGCCATACTAATCACGCTGTACAGGCTGTATGGAACCATAGAACTGGACAACATCAACTCACTGAGGTGGTAAAGAGATGTACTCTGATTACGCCTATTTGATCGTGGCCTTGCCAGTACTGGCATTCGTGCTCACGATCTTCCTCGGTTGGCATCTGCCAAAAGGTGGCGGATTCTTCACAGTTCTGGCGACGTTCGCAGGTTTCATACTTTCGTTTGGGATCTTAAGAGAGATCTATCCCACGAACATTATAGTGCATCAATCGACTCACTGGTTTGCCAACTTCAACGTTGGTATCCTGATAGACCCGTTAGCCATCGTGATGCTTCTGATGGTGACGTTCGTCTGTACGATGATTCACACTTATGCGCTGGGATACATGGAAGGCGACCCAGGATTGGCGAGGTATTTCGCCGAAGCGGGCCTTTTCACGGCTGCCATGCTGGGTCTCGTCTACTCAGACAACCTCTTGCAGCTCTTCATATTCTGGGAGCTTGTGGGTCTTTGTTCTTACCTGCTTATCGGATTCTGGTACAGAAAGCCCTCGGCAGCATCTGCAGCCAAGAAAGCCTTCTTGGTAACCAGGGTCGGAGACGTCATGTTCCTGGCAGGAATCGTGATTCTCTACACCAACATGATGAGAATTGGCCTACCAGAAGGAACTTATGTGCTTCAGTTCCAGACGATCTATGACAATCTTGTCAATATTCCGCCTGATCAGCTGACTTGGATCGCACTCCTGCTCTTTGGTGGGGCTGTTGGTAAATCGGGTCAGTTCCCACTGCACGTCTGGCTTCCTGACGCCATGGAAGGTCCGACCACGGTTTCGGCAATGATACACGCTGCTACCATGGTTACCGCTGGTGTCTATCTGGTCGCAAGGATGTTCCCGCTCTTTTACGCAGCACCTCACGCTCTGACCGTCGTTGCATTGATCGGCGCGTTTACTGCGCTTTTCGCAGCCACGATGGGGCTTGTGATGTTCGACATCAAGAGGGTTCTTGCGTACTCCACAGTGAGCCAGCTTGGATACATGATGGCAGCTCTTGGAGTTGGAGCTGCAGTCGGCGCTGGTGCTGTTGGCGTTGGCATGTTCCACCTGATCGGTCACTCCTTCTTCAAAGCGCTCCTTTTCCTCTGTGCCGGTAGCGTGATTCACGCCGTGGGCACCAACGACATGCGAGAGATGGGCGGCGTTTTGAAGTCCATGAAGTGGACCAGCCTGACAATGCTTGCAGGTTCCCTGACCCTTGTGGGATTTCCCCTAACTACGGGATTCTTCAGCAAGGATGAGATCATCGTTACAGCTTTCGAATATGGTACGCTAGGAAACGGTTGGCTACCTTACATATTCGTCATTGTGGCAGCTCTCTTGACGGCCATTTACTCCTTCAGGCTGTGGTTCCTGACTTTCGATGGAACGCCACGGAGCGATTATCACAAACATGAGTCACCTTGGGTCATGCTAGGTCCGTTGGTGATTCTCGCGCTCTTCGCGCTCTTCATGGGAGTAGGACTGAACACAGGTCAAGATGAAAATCCGTTCTACACTTACGTTGGTAACAACTTCGATCACTACGGTGTTGATTTCGAAGAGCTCGCCGTTGTGGGTGGTCACCAAGTCGTGCACGAAGCTGAGGCACATGGTGAAACCGGAGAATCTCATGGCATATTCCTCACCATCATCCACCTTCTGCCCATCCTGTTCGGTGTGGGTGGCATATTGATCGCGGCTTTGTTCTACTCGCGTTGGAAGCGGTTTGACTCGAGCATGATCACCACGGAACGAGACCCTCTGCGGCATCTTCTTCTCAAGAGATACTACCAGAACGAGATCTACACGCTCTGGTTTGCCGAGAAAGTGGTCTACGGAATTTCACTCCTCGCTAACATGATCGATCTCAAGATCGTGGACGGAACAGTAAACAAGATAAGCGAGCTGCTTGTCGGGTTTGGAGGATCTGTCCGCAAGTTGCAGACTGGAGTGATACAGAACTACATTACTGCCATCGTGTTAGGACTTGCAGTGCTCCTGATATTGATTCAACTGGCAACTTTGGAGGTGGCGATATGATCTCGAACGCTATATCGTTGATGATCGCCATACCGCTGATTGCAGCCGTAGTTGCCATCTTCGCTGGAAAAGCGGCGAAGTATGTGGCTTTGATCGGGTCTTTGATCCCACTTGCGATATCTTTGCAGATGTTCCAAGCGTTCGAAAACAAAGTCAACATGATGCAGTTCGTGGAAAACTATGACTGGGTTCCCTCCATCGGCGTGAACTATACGGTTGGCGTCGACGGTATTGGGCTGCCGCTCGTCTTGCTTTCTACGATAGTGAGCGTTCTGGTCGTAATCTATTCCTGGGGTGAGGAAAAAAAGGCCAATCAGTTCTTCGCGCTCCTGCTCTTGAACGAGGTAGGCGTCCTTGGCGTTTTTACCGCGCTGGACTTCTTCTTGTTCTACATATTCTGGGAAATTGTGCTGATCCCCATGTTCTTCCTCATAGGGATTTGGGGTGGACCTCGAAAGGACTATGCAGCTATCAAGTTCTTCATCTACACTCACGTGGCAAGTTTGATAATGCTGCTTTCCATATTCGCACTTTATTTCAGCTACACTGCGTCTACAGGTGTTCGAACTTTCGACATGCTGACACTCATCCAGGCGACTTCTGATTCGACGATATTCTCGCCGATGCTGCTGAACGTGCTGTTCTTCGGTTTGCTCTTAGGGTTCCTGGTAAAGATGCCTGCAGTGCCTTTCCACACTTGGCTTCCGGACGCTCACGTTGAAGCTCCGACCGCAGGCAGCGTTCTTCTGGCCGCGCTCCTCCTGAAGATGGGTGGATACGGTCTCTTTAGGGTAATTGTACCGATGCTGCCCAACGTATCTGACAAATACATCATTTTGATGGCGATAATCGGTGTTGTGAGCATCGTCTACGGTGGTTTTCTGGCATTGGCCCAAAAAGACCTCAAAAAGATGGTTGCTTACTCCAGTGTGAGCCATATGGGATTCGTTCTCTTGGGAGCTGGCGCATTCACATGGCTCTCTGTTCAGGGCGCGATGTTCCAACAGTTCTCTCACGGGCTCATCACCTGCGTTCTCTTCATGAGCGCTGGTACCATCCAGCACACAGCTGGAACCAGAATCATCGCCGAGCTTGGCGGACTGGCTGACAGGATGCCCAAGTTCACAGTATTGATGTTGGCCGGTTTCATGGCATCTCTCGGATTGCCTGGAATGTGTGGTTTCGTTGCCGAAGTTTCGGTGCTTACAGGTTCTTATGAGACTCTTCCGATCTACGTTTTGATAGTGATATTCGGTAGCATTGTTGTGACTGCAGGTTACCACTTGTGGGCCATGCAGAAGGTCATGTTTGGACCCATCCTCAAAAAGTACTTGGATCTGAAAGATCCTCATTCCTATGAGCTGCTCTCCATGAGCATATTGATAGTGCTCATAATCTACTTAGGAGTTCAGCCTGCAATAATCACTGACATAATGGGCGTTGCAGCCCAGCAGGTGATGGGACCGGTCATGACCCTGCTACAGATGGGGGTGATCTGAAGTGACACTCGGATATTATCTGTCTCTGCTTGGTGCAGAGGCGTTGCTTACGGGATTGGCTCTGCTGATGATCATATTGGGGGTCTTCCTCAAAAACAAGAACTTGATGGGATACTTGAGCTTAGCAGGGCTCGCAATTTCGGTATTCCTGGTGATGGGAGTCGACATGACGAAAGGTGCTATTTTCTACGGCACCGTTCTGGTCGATCCAATGTCCCAGTTCTTCAAGCTGGTGTTCGTTGCGGTATCTTTCATCGTGGTGATCGCAGGGTTGAGCCGGTACAAGGATCATCCTGCACAGGATGAGTTCTACGTACTACTCCTGTTCGCCACGGTCGGCATGATGGTAGTTGCAAGCGCGGTTGACCTCGTAACCTTGTTCATAGGGTTCGAGCTTGCCAGTTTGTCCACCTATGCCCTGGCCGCTTTCGACAAGGAGAAACAGAACCTAGAGGCTGCAATCAAGTATTTCATCTTTGGTTCGGTCTCATCAGCTCTGATGCTCTTTGGGTTCTCGCTCCTCTACGGCCTTTCTGGCACCACCAGCATTTCGGGAATCGCGTCCTCGGTGACGGCTGATATGGGTCCTGCGGCCCTGGTCGCACTCTTGTTCGTGATTGCGGGTTTCGGATTCAAGATGGCCCTTGTGCCGTTCCACATGTGGGCTCCTGACACCTACACCGGAGCGCCTACATTGGTTACGGCATTCCTCGCAGCTGGATCTAAGAAGATGGGGTTCGTTGCGGCTTTCAAGGTCATTTTGGTGGCCTTGGTTGCACTCCGGATGGAGTGGTTCATGGTTTTCGCCATTCTGGTCGCCATCACCATGACACTGGGCAACCTCGTTGCAATCTGGCAAAACAACGTTAAGAGGATTCTTGCCTATTCCAGTGTGGCTTATGCTGGGTACATCTCCATAGCCTTCGTGGTAATTGGGGCACCATTAGGCGAGATGGTCAATGTCAAAGGCATTCCGTTGATCGGTGTTGAAGACATTTCTGTGCCAGTTTTCGGATTGGCGGCAGGGCTGTTCCTCATCCTGGCACACGCTTTCATGAAGACTGGAGCTTTCATCTCTGCTGCAGTAGTGGAAGACATGGCCCAGAAGGAGGGCAAGGAAAACCCCAACGATATCGAGAATTATGCAGGTCTGGGAAAAAGAGCGCCCATAACCGCGTTCTGTATGTTGATATTCATATTCTCGCTATCGGGAATACCCATAACTGCGGGATTCGTTGGCAAGTTCCTGGTCTTCGCGTCGGCAGTGTATGCAGGTCTGATTTGGTTGGCTGTGCTGGCGGTTCTCAACAGCGCTCTTTCGCTGTATTATTATCTGAGGATCATCATGTACATGTACATCAAAGAGCCTGCAGGAAGCAAGATCGCCGAGCCTAAGGGTTACGTTGTAGCTCAACTCGTGACCATGTTGGCAGTCATAGGGATTGCCATCTACTCGGAGACGTTCTTCCAGTTTGCTTACAGAGCAGCAGAAGGGCTGCTCTAAAACTTTTTTTTCTTTTTCTCTTTTTGGCGTTCAAGCTGTTTTGTTCTTGTGTCCTGATGCTAATTTTTGGTAAATAAAATGGCTTTTGTAATTTTTGGGCCCCCCGTGAGCACATAACTTTCTACCGCGCCGTTGCCAGAGGGCGCATGTTTCATGCTGTCGCTAACTGCAATCCCCAAGAACTGAGCGAGGATCAGGGCTGATGCCACCACATATTTGTGAGCTTCAAGCTCAACACCTCTGTGCTCTTTAGGTCTGAATAGTACAAAAATTTTGGTATTAGTGGCAACTCCATACATACACCGTCACATCGCCATATGGCGATATGTTTATATGTCGATTACTAACTCTATGTATTTGGTATAATGAGACAACCGGTTACAGACTTGAGAGTCAAGATCCTAAGCGCCCTTTCGGACCCCACCCGGCTGGAGATCGTGGAGTTTCTCGGCAAGGAAGAGCGGTGTGTCTGCGAGATTGTTCCCGCGTTTGGCAGGTCACAATCTACCATATCCAAGCACCTTTCCATACTTCATGAAGCTGGGATTTTGGCGAGGCGAACCGATGGCAAACGGACTCTCTACAAGGTGAAGAACCAAAATATATTCGACCTTCTCAAAGCGGTGGACTCTCTGGCTCTGGACCAAATTTATGAGCTGAAACGGGCTGAAAAGATGTTGATGGACACAGTCAGATGACCAAAAAGAACTGATAATGGGTGGAATTGCTTATGGATTTTGTAATGGGATTTTTGTTGTTAATCCTAACGGGAATCGCTGTGGGCTTTGCTGGAGGGCTTTTGGGGGTGGGGGGTTGCTTCATCATGGTTCCAGTCCAGATATGGGTATTCACGTCTTTGGGAGTACCTTTAGACATCGCAGTGAAACAGGCATTCGGCACAAACTTGTTGGTCGTGATACCCACAGCGATGAGCAGTGCGTGGGGGCACAGCAAGAGAAATGCTGTCCTCTGGAAAGCAGGTGTTACACTTGGGTTAGTTGGGGCCGTAGGAGCTGTTATTGGTGCAACTATTGCCACGACCTATCTTTCCGGAGCTGCCTTGAAGATCATCTTCGGTGTGGCCATTCTTCTGAGCGGCATTCGGATGCTCACCGCCAAGCCGATCAAGATCGAAAAGGAACCGATCGACAATCCACTGACACTGGTTGCGTGGGCCCTTCCGCTGGGCATACTTACAGGGATAATCGGCATCGGCGGTGGCATACTCATGATTCCAGTAATGGTCTTGGCTTTGAGATTCAAGATGCATAACGCAGTGGGAACCTCAACAGCGGTGATGATCTTTACTGCCATAGGCGGTGCTACAGGATATGTCCTGAACGGCCTTCAAATTCCTGATTTGCCTGCCTATTCTATTGGTTATGTAAACCTGGCAGCTTTTGCCGCTCTGGCTATGACCAGCATACCGATGGCTCAAGTGGGCGTGAGAGCTGCTCACAAGTTGCCCGCCGCCCAGCTGAGGAACGTATTCATTCTGGTGATGTTTTACGTGGCTTTCAAGATGATCGGAGTTTTCGACTGGCTGGGGTTACCGCTGTAAGAGAGGATATTGTTTAGTGGAAATGTAGATATATTTAGAGAAATACTATATCCATCATAGTGTTCGGATCACACGGCAAGAGCAACATCGAAGAGATGGTGCTATGGCTCGGTCTAGGAGAATGTCACTAAGAAGGCAAAACAGGCCGACGTTGGTCCTAATCATAGATCAAAAGCTGTGAAATAGCCAAATAGCCAGGAGATCGATAGCAAAGGTTCGATGTCATAGGAGGTAGATGTTTCTGAATTTAGAAATCGCACTGCTCTCACTAGAGGCGGGCGTCGAGACCCTGATGGAGTACTTATCGGCCCACGTCTTAACGTGCCTCATCCCTGCGTTTTTCATAGCTGGTGCAATCGCTGCCCTCATCCAACGAGAGGCGGTTCTCAAGTACTTTGGAGCAAACGCGCCCAAGTGGCTCTGTTACAGCGTCGCTTCCACTTCGGGGACGGTACTTGCGGTCTGCAGCTGCACGATTCTACCCATGTTTGCAGGGATACACCGACGAGGTGCAGGGATAGGTCCCGCCACTGCCTTCTTATTTTCAGGTCCTGCGATCAACTTATTGGCAGTGGTCCTGACAGCACGAGTTTTGGGTCTGGATCTCGGGGCCGCCCGGGTGGTGGCCGCAGTCACAATGTCGGTGGTAATCGGCCTTATTATGGCTGCCATATTCGAAAGGGGGATTGAAAAAAACGAGAACGAGAACGTCGCAGGGTGTTCCACTTCGCTTGCTGGCGGAGAAGAGGCAGATAAGAGGCCAGACTACATTCCGCCCCTTTTTGTCGGAGTTCTGGTAGGCTTACTTCTGGTCGCAACGTCAGGCATTTCACTCTGGCCCAAGGCGGCAGTAGTTGCAGTCCTGTTCCTGACATCGGCATGGTTGCTGAAGACGTACTTTTCTGAGGTAGAAAGAGACTCTTTCTTTGGAGAGACCTGGTGGCTCGCCAAGAGGATATTTCCTTTGTTGCTGGTAGGGTCCTTCATAACCGGCGTGATCGGCTACTTCTTGCCCGTGGACCTGATAAGGCTGGTTTTCGGCACCAGTGACTTTGTGGCTTGCTTTGTGGCCTCGGTGATAGGTGCCCTTCTTTACATGCCCACCCTCCTAGAAGTTCCGATTGTGGGGACGATGTTTGGGTATTCAACAGGGGCGA
>CAZXBV010000029.1:0-10609 GCA_964639155.1 uncultured Methanotrichaceae archaeon | reverse complement strand
CCAGAAGGGAACTGATTTAATTGATAACGATCCATAACATACAGTGATGAGAGATCTCTTTGCAACTCGGAATCGCAACCCCAACTTCACAGGTCGCAAAGCCCTGCTAAAAGAGCTTCAGACCACGCTTGAATCTGGAAAAAACGTCGCTTTAGTCAGTCCTGATGGAACTGGCAAAAGCCAGATCGCTGACGAACATGCCCGCCTCAGGGTCACAGACTACGATTTCAGATTTTGGGTCAGAGCTAACGATCCCGCCGTTCTGCTGTCAGATTATGCTGCCCTTGCAGAACATTTGGGCATCCCATACAACGAAGAATCTGACCTGTTGGAAGCCGCCGAAGCCGTCAAAAACTGGCTGGAACAGAACCGAAGATGGCTCTTAATCTTCGACGATGCAACTTCACCTGAAACTCTGAAACGTTATCTTCCCGGCGAGACGTCTGGTCACGTCATAATAACGTCCACAAATCCCCTTTGGGAAAATGTGGCCCAAACCACGAATATGGGCGCTTTAGATCGAACCGAAGCATCCGAGCTTCTCAGAAAAATCACCGGCCAGGAAGACTCCAAAGCGTCAAATGCCCTGGCCGAAATCCTGGACGATCTGCCCTTGGCTTTGGATCTGGCCGGATCTTACGTAAAGTGGACCGGGGTCAACCTTTCCAGGTATCTTGATCTTTACAAAGAGCGTCTGACTCATCCTGTGAAGGATGACTCAGAAGTTCCAAACGAAGTCAAGTCAGTCTGGGCAATCTCTTTCGAGCAATTACAGGCAGTATCCCAGGAAGGCGTTGACCTTATTGAGCTGTTGGCTTTCTTGGCACCCGAAGACATCCCCTTCGATATCCTAAAAGAAAACTCCGAACTCCTCGCCGAAGCATTGGAGCTAGGTTTTCTGGCCCTCACAAGACGCGGTCTGATCAAGTCCAATGAAAGATCTGTTTCGATCCACCCCCTAATCCAGACCTTGGCGCTCGACCTTCTTGATACAGACGCTCAAAAGACATGGATTGAAGCCACCTTGCAAGCGATGGGCAGCGCTTTTTCCGCCAATCTGGATAACCTCGACACCTGGCCAGAATGTGCTCGAATTCTTCCCCATGTGATCAAAGCATCAGAGCATGCAGAGCGGCTGGAATCTGGCACCCAAGCTACTTCGTCTCTCCTAAACCAGGTCGGACTCTTTCTTCACAGACGTGGCGACGTTTCCGGAGCCAAGTTGATGCTGGAAAGGCTCCTAGTCATAGACGAGATAGTTTATGGGCCAGATCATCCTGAAGTGGCCATTGATCTGAACAATTTGGGCGGAATTCTCAGGTTGCTCGGTGACCTAAAAGGCGCAAAAGCGATGTTCGAGCGATCCCTTGCTATCGAAGAGAGTGCTTCAGAGTCAGATCCACTCAAGATAGCGGTCCGGGCCAACAACCTTGGAACCGTCCTAAGAGCGCTGGGCGATCTGGAAGGTGCAAAGGCCATGTTCGAGCGGGCTCTTGTCATAGACGAAAGATCCTATGGCCCAAACCACTTCAAGACCGCGATCCGCCTCAATAATCTGGGTGAGGTGTTTCAAGAGATGGGCAAAGTTGACATGGCAAGAAAGAACTACCAGCGCGCCTTGACGGTATTCCAACAGTTTCTGGGACCTGGCCACCAATACACCCAGCTGGCGCGACGGAACCTGAATTCGCTTTAGGTTTTTTTGGAGGTGCGAACCTGGAAAAAGAAGAGATCGTCAAGATGTTGAACGAAAACTTCGTCCACGAAATAGAGGCCACTATGGTCTACGTTAGAAACTCTTTCATAATGGAAGATTGCGACCCAAGCCGCATCACCGAAGCCATAGCAGTTGACGAGATGAGGCATATGTGGTGGCTTGCCGATCTGATCACGAAACGAGGTGGAAAGCCGGTCATGGAACACAAAGAACTGGATTTCGGCGGTGACGACCTCAAAGGACAATTGGAAAAACAGATCGAGCTTGAGACACGTGGCATAGACAAATACGTCAAGCAGATCACGGCTATAGGCGATTTCGATCCCGAGGTGGTGGGCGTCCTAAAGCACATAGTAGACGAAGAAAAGAGGCACCGAAAGGAGTTTCGTATGAGGCTGGAACGATTGTGATTCACGGGTATTCCAGCGTCGTTAACAGAACGGTTTACCGCCTTGAAAAAGTTAGCGTTCCTCGGGGATGCCCCTTGACCTCTTCATTCCTCGAGGGTATCGATTATCTCTTCAACCTCTTCGTAGCCGTCTTGATAGAACTTCTCTTCGTCTGGGTCCAGCTCTTTTAGCAGCCTTAGAAACTCTCCGGCATGGACCTTTTCCTCATCTGCTATGTCGTAGAGGACCTCTTTAGCGAGCTCACTATCGGTGGATTCTGCCAGCTGAACATAAAGCTGGACCGCCTCGTACTCGGCGGCGATCATGTACCTTACAGCCCTCACCAATTCCTCATGAGTGAGCATTTTATCTGAGGCGAGGCCAGAGAACGGATTTGCAAATTCAGGCATTTATATCACCAAAGCGTGGATTTCTCTCCTAACGTTCTGCCCGATGAGGCATATAGGTTTCGGTCTTTCCCCAATATCGTAGCCAGATCTCACCGTTTGGCCCCACATCATAATCAGATCAAGTCAATTCGTTATTTGCTCATTCGAGCCGCTTTCACTGCTATGTACATGAACGGAGTGTCCAACGCTGCGATCAAGACTTTGATTGCATACTGGCCCACCAATATCTCCCACAGAACAGCGGTTGGAAATACACCGTAAAAGGCCAATGTGATGAATATAGATGTGTCGATGAGTTGAGATACCATGGTGGATGCGTTGTTCCTGAACCAAAGGTATCTGCCGTTTGTCTTTTTCTTCCAGAAACTGTAAGCCCAAATGTCATGATGCTGACTCACAATATAGGCCACCATCGAAGCTGCCACGACCCGAGGCGCAAACCCAAAGACGGTATCGAAAGCGTTGGCCATCGCAGGGTCCATTATCGGAGCTGCAGTCCACCTCACGGCGATGATAACCGAGACCAACATCACCAGGTTGGCGAGCAGACCTGTCCAGACTGCCAGCTTTGCCTTCTCTTTCCCAAAAAGCTCGCTCATTATATCAGTCATGAGAAAGGTGGTGGCGTAAACCAACACCGCAGCCGGAGCTATAAACGGACCGAACGCGATCTGTTTGACCGCAATCAGGTTTGCCAGAACTGTCAGAGCAGCAAAGACGCCGACTGCGATCTCCACACCCCGTTTCACGGCGAGAACCGCACAGAAGGTCACGATGAAGAGGGTCGAGATTATCCAAATTAGGGGCGTTACGATCATGCGTTAGTCCCTGCTATGGAGAAATATGCCAACAAGGCCTCAAGCTGTATCCGCTCGTTTGCGCCTTCGGCCATCCTGAAGTCTATCTCGCCTACCCTGTCCATCAACCGCACCCAAATCGTGTTTGGAATGTTAGAGCTGTCCATGAAGTTGAGCATCTCTCGATGGATCTGGATTATAACGTCCTCGCCAGAAAGACCCTGGATCAAAAGGAGATCGTCCAAAAGGCTCCTGGTCTGGGTAAAATCTCCACCGAGCGCGGACTTGATCAACTCGAGTATCTGCTCGGGCCTGGCGGTGGCCGTGGTCTGGTAGATGGTATCTTCGTTTATGATCCCGTCTTTTCCTTCTAGAAGTGAAGCCGCCTGAAGGGCGTTTATGGCCTTTCTCATGTCGCCCCTCGATACATAAACTATCGCAGCCATCCCTTCATCAGTCACTTTGCTCCCTTCTTGCTCGGCGACGTTGCGAATCCTCTCGGCCACAGCTTCTTCGGGAAGAGATCGGAACCTGTAAACTGCGCACCTTGACTGGATCGGCTCGATTATCTTTGATGAATAGTTGCAAGATAAGACGAACCTGCAGATCGAGCTATACCTTTCCATCGTTCTGCGAAGAGCGTTCTGAGCGTCGTTTGTGAGGGCGTCTGCTTCGTCCAAGAAGATCACCTTGAACTCGGCATTGCCCAGGGGTGCAGTCCTTGCAAAGTCCTTGACTTTATGCCTCACCACGTCAATTCCCCTCTCGTCACTGGCGTTCAACTCGATGAAGTTGCCTTGCCAATTTTCGCCGAAAAGTTCCTTTACCATGCTGATGGCAGCAGCGGTCTTCCCAACACCAGGTGGGCCTGAGAATAGCAGGTGAGGCACATTCCTGCTCTTCACGTAGGACTTGAGCCTCTTTACTATCTGGTCCTGGCCTATTACATCGTCTAAGCTCACAGGTCTGTACTTCTCGATCCAGATCTCTTCTTTAATCGGGCACCCCTCCTTGCAAAGGGACTTTCCCTGTGACTATATCAAATCTCCCTCAATCAAGTACAATTTGTAGATCATTCAAATATTTCGATGTGATTTTTATAAATTTTTAAATCGCGGACAGAAAAAAATATAACACTTGATGGCGGTCACAATACCTGATCGACGAAGAATTCGACCCCAACAGGAGGGAAAAATGCTGAAAATAGATATACGGAAGGGTTTTGTTGCATTGACCTTATGCACTTTTGCGCTCTGCACAATCGCGCTTGCGGCAAACGAGACGGAATTAGAGCCAGACTACCTGTACTGGAAAGGCACAAAGCTCTATGGAGAGAAAAACTATGAAGAGGCCCTCGACTACCTTGACAGGGCATTGGCTCAGGACGCAAACTACACAAATGCGTGGCTTTATAGAGGTCATGCTCAGAAGGTTCTGAAATCATATAATAAGTCACTTGAATCTTACGATAAGGTTCTCGAACTTGATCCAAACAGTCATTCGGCTTGGCACAACAAGGCTGATGTCTATTCTAGACAGAAGGATTACGCGAGTGCGATCGCTGCTGAGTTAGAGGCGACCAACCTTTCTGCCAACAGCAAATATTACTGGTACATGGTGGGCTACTATCAACAGCGTATGGGTGAATTTGAGGCGTCCTTAAACGCCTTCGATAAGGCGATTGATATCGACCCTGCATACAAAGATGCGCTCTACAGAAAAGGTGTTTCCATCATGGCCACGGGGAATCCCATGGGTGCGATAACGTGTTATGACGACGCCATTGAGGCAGATCCGGATTATTATCTGGCCTACAACGCCAAAGGATTGGCCCTCGAAACCGGAGGCCAGTATGCTGAAGCCCTGAACAACTACGACAAAGCCCTGGAGATCAGATCCACTTACACCCAAGCAAAGAACAACAGAATGCATGTTCTTTTGAGGTTGAAGAATTACAAAGATTCCATGGAATGTTTCATGACATTGTAGGAAAATGTAGATGAGGTCCAATTCGACCACACTAATCGGCACTCGCCAGAATTAGTGCTTAACGATACGAATTGGCTCTCACGAGACTTGTCCTTGACGGTAAGGTCCCGAGGCTGATTTTTTCCGATCAGCCCCTGGACGAATTTTACGTTTCCTCTTCGGCCTGAACTTCGCCAGATTCTGCTTTAGCGTTGCCTTCTGCTGCAGGTTCAGCGGGCACGTCAGCCGTTGTTTCTGCCTTCTCACCCTCAGTTTCAGGCTCTGACTTGGACGGAGGCGAGACCATTTGAGAAGTAACTGTCGGAGTCAGAATGTGCTTTTCTACGTATCGAACCTCTTTGAGATCCAAAAGGCGCATCGCCATCTCGGCCACGCCTCTTCTTATCATGGGCCATTCTTTGTAGTAGTTCAGCTCCCAAGGCGATTCAATCTCGGCGACGTCTCCTTCGAGAATATTGGATGCAAGATCGACCCTGGCAAAGAGGTTAACAAGGCTGGCCAATTTATCGAGCCGGTCTTCAATGGCCTCTGTGATGGTGTAATCGTACTTTATGGCCTTGTTAGCAAGCGGATGGTTGTAATCCACACGGGCCTTTCGTCCGATCATCCTGGTGATGGTCCCCATCTTGCCGTTCACGGAAACCCGCATACCAATTCCGGGCTTTTCATCCTTGAACTTGTTCAAAGATATGAGTTCGACGTTGTTTGGATCTCGCTCGCCATAGGCTTTTTCCGAAGGGACTTCAACGCTTCCAGAATATCCCACTTCCTTTCCGATCAGGTCTTCTTTGAATCCCTCGACAATGTCACCTGATCCCACCACTACGATCCTGGGACCATATTCAGCACCTTCTTCGTAAAACCCTTTTTCGATCGCCAGATCTTTGTCTGTAGTGGAGATCACCTCGCCGTCAACGCTCTCTGTGTAATCTACCTTGATGAAATCGCCATCATTTACTATCATATTGAACCCCATCCTAATGTAATAATTTAAGCAACTGTCTTAAGATGCCGCTTATACGTACCTGTCCTAGATTAAGTATTCTGCTATATTGTCGGACATAGGCTGCTCGCAGTAGGCGCATCTTATGACTACTGGGTTTTTGTTTTTGACTATGAACTGTGATTTTATGGGCTCGCTGGTGTTGGATATACAGTTGGGATTGGGACACCTGATCACGCCTTGGATGATATCTGGCATGTCCACCCTGTACTTTTCTACCACTTCGCAATCTCGGATGATATTGATGGTGGCACCAGGAGCTATCAAGGCAATCTTGTTTACCTCTCCTTCTTTTAGCTCTCTATCTTCCACCTTGACGATGTCTTTTCGACCGGATCGCTTACCAGTTACGTTCATGAGAACGCTAATTGTAGCTTCGGTAGTGTTATAGATACCCAAAATCTTGAGAACGTTCAGGGCCTGGCCGGCAGGTATGTGATCTATTACGGTCCCGTTCCCGATTGGGGTCACCCTCAATTTCATCTCATTCAAATCCATCACCAGCTAGCATCTTGAGCAGGGCCATCCTGATCGGCACTCCGTAGAAGGACTGTTTGAAGTAGACCGCGTGTTTGGTCGCATCAATGTCGGGCGATATCTCATCTACTCGGGGCAGAGGGTGCATTATTATCAAGTCATCCTTGACCCCTTCCAAGCTTTCGGGCGTTATCCTGTAGCTTTGAGCCACTTTCTTGTACTCTTGAGGATCGGGGAATCGTTCCTTCTGAATTCTGGTCAGATACAGAACGTCCATATCATCCTTAACCTCGTCAAGGTCGTGAGTCTCGCGAACCTTGGTCCCCTTGCCAGCAAGGTCGGTTTTGATAGGCAGAGGCATCCTGAGAGTGGGTGGTGAGACCAAGGTTATATCTGCGCCGTAAAGGGCCAGAGCATAAGCCAACGAGTGAACGGTTCTCCCATACTTCAAGTCGCCCACGAGAGCAATCTTCAGATCTTCAAGGTGGCTCTCCTTTCGGATTGTGTACAAATCCAGCAACGTTTGGGTAGGATGATGGCCAGCTCCGTCGCCCGCATTTAGTACCGGGACTGGCGAAAATTGGGATGCGAGACGAGCGGCCCCTTCTTTGGGATGTCTTATGACCAACGCATCAGCATAGCCCCCAATCACCCGTACTGTATCTGCAAGAGACTCGCCCTTGGCTATGGCACTTCCCTCAGCAGGTCCAAGGCTCAAGGTTTTTCCGCCAAGTCGCATCATGGCAGTCTCAAAAGAGAGCCTGGTCCTGGTGCTGGGCTCAAAGAAGAGCAAGGCCAATATCTTTCCAGAGAGTGCGTCACACTTCCCGCCATGGGCATAAGCCTCCAAAGACGCGGCCAGATCCAGGACTGAGTCGATCTCTTCTCGTGAAAACTCCCGCATGGAAAGCACGTGCCTCTTCTTGAACATGAAAAGTACCTACCTGTATCTTCGAATATAACGCTTCTTGCGCGCGACCGGACAAAGACAAAACTCGCGGCCGCAAAACTTTTCCCGTTCAGAAGAATCTAGATGCGATCGAGCGCCGGGTTTCGCATTTCTCTTCGAAGGGGCAACCTTCGCAAGGAGCGCTTTTGGGCCGATCTGGAAGCTTTCCGTCACGGATCTGGCGGATCCGATCTCGTATTCTCAGTACCCGTCTTCGATCCACAACTCTGATATTCACCTCGCGGATCTCTCCGGCCCGGGGATACTCGACCAAACCCTTCTCGATCCTTTCACCCCGTTCGTCTTCCAAGAGGAGGGCGTATCCTGCAAGACTGAGCCGATCGCTCTGCCATACCCCGGTCTCTGGCGGAAGGCCTGTTCTTATCATGGAAGGCAAAGTCGATTCGCCCAATACCAAGCGATCGAGCCTTCCAGAAAGGCCCAACCGATCGGATCGAAGCTCTACTTCTGCCTCTGAAGGCGAGATGAGTCCTATTTTGTGTTCCAACTTTCTTGCCATCTCTGGGATGATCTTCTTGATCTCTTCAGATGCTGCGCGCAGCTCTTCGGGATCGATCGCACCATAGACGATTGGTAGCTCTACCTCTGCTCGATCCAGCTTTTCGATGAGCCACGTTTCAAGGTTTCCGCCTTCAAAGTCTGAGAGGGAAAGCACAAGATCCTTGAGGATCAGATTGAAGAGGTTCTTGGATTCTGGCCAGGCCAAGTGGCCCATCGACTCGAAGTAGATCCATCTGGGGCAACGAAGGTAAAGGGCAAGATCAGAAATTCTGACGAGAGCTGGCATAAGATTAGTTTTTGGCGTATTTCGTTCAAAAACTTTCTTATGACTTGAGGTAGAGTTGTAGATGACGGGGGAAATGCTATTGCCAAATCGATCCATCTGCAAACGTGCCCTGAGAATGGGGCTTGTGATCACAGTGATCACATTCATATTTCTGGCAGGATCCGTCGCTTTCGAACCTGCGGCCCTCCAGTACGACCTACCTCTCACAACTGATCAGATCAACAACTACGATGACTTCATCACCAAGGCACCTTTGAGCGAAGGCGCCGTTTCGATCTTGGGTGCGAACGGCTTCGTCGTTATGGAAGATCCATTCGTTCCTGGCGAAGAAGATATTACTCGACCCTACGATCGGCTCAAACGGCTTGAAGTGCCGATCTTCATAACGACAGATTCGCTCCTTCACCTTTACCATATCCAGTTCGACGATACCTTAAGGTCGATCGAAGAGGTCCATTTCTACGACGACCTTTGGCAAATTAGTGAAGCCATGCTGGCAAAGTCCAAAGAAGATTACAGATCCTCAACTGGTGATGCCAAGGAAGCTGCGAGGAGAAACATGGCCTTTTTCTCTGTAGGCCTGAAACTTCTTGAGCCTCGAAAAGACCAGATATGCCAAGGCGGCGAATGGGAATGTAGCGAGTACAACTTCGAGGGAGGATACCCTTACTTTAGAGGGGAAGACTTTGAACGATACAGATTCGAAGTTCCCGCGCAGGTAGAAGACGAAGTCGCCCGAGAACTCGATCTGATCCGTGCCCATTCGGGCTTTTCGAAGTCTCCCATATTCGGATACAATGAAGACTATTCTCAATACGTCCCCCGTGGCCATTATACCCGATCTGAGCGTCTTAAGAACTACTTTCAGGCGATGATGTGGTATGGCCGGATGAGCTTCCTTTTGAAAGGGTGTGAAAGTAGCTGCATCGTATCCGAAGAGAACGCAACGATCCAGACCATTGAGGCTTGCATGATCGCCCAAAACCTTGCGAGTGATCCTGATTCGATGGAACTTTGGGATCGGATCTACGACGTGACCTCATTTTATGTGGGCTATTCTGACGATCTTGGTCCTTACGAATATAACGAAGCTCTCAACGGCCTCTTCGACAGAACGTTCCTGGCCAAACACATGTCACAGGAAGATGTCGGAAAGTTGAAAAACGTCCTTGCACTCTACAGAACGCCCCTGATCTACGGTGGAACTGGCGCGGGATCTGAGGCATGCACGATCGATTACCTCAGCACCAAAGAGCAAGCCGACCAGTGTCTTTCTGCAACCGCAGGTTTCAGGCTCATGGGCCAAAGGTTCGTTCCAGATTCCTACATTTTCCAGAGCCTGGTATTCCCCTATGCAGGTGATTATACCGGCCAGGAAATGGCCTTCACGCAAGGCCAGTTCGGCCGCCATTTCCCAAGAGGCCTTGACGTTATGGCTCTCTTGGGTTCAGAAAGGGCTAAAGTTCTTCTTGATGAATTGGGCGACTCAGACTACTCCAACTACGAAGCCCAGCGCGTAAAATTGGAAGAAGAGTTTGCCGCGTTTTCTGAAGAAGACTGGCAGAGAAACCTTTACTGGTCCTGGCTTTATTCCTTAAAGCCCTTGCTGGCAACACATAACTTGGGATACCCGACGTTCATGCAGACCGAGGCCTGGCAGAACAAAGAACTGACCACCTCGCTTGCTTCCTGGACTGAACTTAGGCACGATACGATTCTCTACGCAAAACAGAGCTACACTCTTTTAGGAGCCGCAATGCCCACCGAACCAAAGTTGGTTCCAGGTTACGTGGAACCGGTACCCGAGTTCTACATAAGGCTTCTTTCGCTCACAAGGATGACGAACCAGAACCTGGATGATATGGGACTTCTCGATCCCGAGGCGAGGCGCAGGCTGGACTGTTTAGAAAGCACGCTCGCAAGGCTCGTTCAGATATCTCTTGCCGAGCTTGAAAATAGAGAACTGAGTGATGACGACTATCGCTTCATAAATGAGTTTGGAGATTCTTTGGAAGGCGTGGTCACCAATGTAGACGATGCCTCAAAAAAGACGACGATAGTGGCCGATGT
>CAZXBV010000028.1:5964-10646 GCA_964639155.1 uncultured Methanotrichaceae archaeon | reverse complement strand
CTCGAAGACTACGTGCCTGAGTTGGAGAAAGTAATGGCTCAGATGGAGAGCGAGTTCAAGGCGATGTCGTAAGAAGGGGTTCACAATGACCAAGGAATACAAAACCATTAACGAGATCTCAGGTCCGTTGATCTTCGTCGAGAAGACTGAGCCTGTGGGTTACAACGAACTTGTGGAGATCCGGACCGAAACAGGTGAAATGAAGAGGGGCCAGGTTCTGGACACTTCTAACGACGTCGTGGTCGTTCAGGTGTTCGAGGGGACCGGTGGACTGGGCAAGGAAAGTTCAGTTAAGTTCACCGGGGACGTCATCAAAATGCCTCTGTCCCCTGACATCATTGGTAGGGTCCTTTCTGGATCCGGTCAGCCCAAAGACGGTGGGCCACCAATTGTTCCCGACGTGGAAAGAGAAATCTCTGGTGCGGCCATCAACCCTGCAGCCAGGGAGAAGCCCAGAGCTTTCATCCAGACAGGCATTTCCACCATCGACGGTACCAACACACTGGTCCGAGGACAGAAACTGCCCATTTTCTCTGGTGCAGGTCTTCCTCACAACGACGTTGCTTTGCAGATCGCCCGTCAGGCCAAGGCCCTTGAAGGGTCAGAGTCCTTCGCCGTGGTATTCTGTGCCATGGGTATTACCAATGAAGAAGCTCAGCACTTCATGGCCGACTTCGAGAGGACCGGTGCTCTTGAGAGGGCCGTCATCTTCCTGAACCTGGCAGACGATCCTGCTGTGGAGAGGTTGCTCACACCTCAGCTGGGTCTGACTGTAGCAGAGTACCTCGCCTTCGACTTGGACATGCACGTGCTGGTCATTTACACCGACATGACCAACTACTGCGAGTCTATGAGACAAATGGGTGCTGCCCGAGAAGAGGTGCCTGGAAGGCGTGGATATCCCGGTTACATGTACACCACTCTCGCCATCCAGTACGAGCGTGCAGGCATCATCACCGGCAAGAATGGGTCTATCACTCAGTTCCCCATCCTCACAATGCCTGGTGACGATATCACTCACCCCATACCTGACCTCAGCGGTTACATTACCGAGGGTCAGATGATCGTATCTCGTGAGCTGCACAGAAAGGGTATCTATCCTCCCATCGACATCAGACCATCTCTTAGCAGGCTGATGAACTCAGGTATTGGTGAGGGTCACACCCGCGAGGATCACAGGGCCGTTTCAGACCAGCTCTACGCTTACTATGCAGAGGGTTGCGATCTGAGAGGTTTGGTTGCCATCGTCGGTAAAGAGGCTCTGTCAGAAAGAGACAGGCTCGTCTTAGAGTTCGCTGACGCTTTCGAAAAGAGGTTCGTCAACCAAGGCAGAGATGAGGATCGAAGTATCTTCGACACTCTCGATCTTGGCTGGGATCTCTTGAAAGAGCTTCCAGAGACGATGCTCACTAGGATCGACGACCACCTCATCAAAAAGTACCACCCGAAGTACAGGACATGAGATCATGGCCGTAATCAAAGGAACGAAGCCGACTAGAGCGGTCCTGATCGGCCTTCGAAAGAGGATTCAAACGGCTGAGTCCGGTCACGAGCTTCTCAAGATGAAGCGTGACGGGCTAATGGTCGAGTTTTTTGAGGTCCTCAACCAGGCCAGGACGATCAGACAGGAGCTTGTCGAGGATTTCGTCAGGGCTCAGCAGAGACTGAACATGGCCAAGGCATCTGAGGGCGCACTCGCCATCAAAAGCGTGGCCTTCGCCCTCCAGAAAGAGCCGACCGTAGAGCTGGAAAGCAGGAACATCATGGGCGTCGTTGTGCCAAAGATTACGGCAGACTCTGTTCAAAAGCAGATGTTCGAACGTGGTTATGGCATCATTGGAACCAGCGCTGCCATCGACGAAGCTGCTGAAGCCTACGAGAGTCTGGTGGACAAGATTATCACCGCAGCCGAAGTAGAGACCGCATTGATCAAACTAGTGGAAGACATTGACAGCACAAAGAGACGAGTTAACGCTCTAGAGTTCAAAGTCATCCCCGACATCAAAGATACCATTCGGTTTATCGGCTTCGCGCTGGAAGAAGCAGAGCGTGACAATACTGTCAAGCTGAAGATGCTCAAGGGCAAGGCCGAGAGGGCCGCAGCAGCCAAAGAGGCTGAGAAGAAGGCGGTAGAAGAAGCTGCAAAGGCAACTGCCGCTGCAGCTTCTGCAAAGCCAAAACCCAAAGACGAGACGAAAGCAGAAACAGCTTAAGGCGCTGCGTAGGATATGCCTGGCATACTCGAGCGAAAAGCAAAGGATTGGTTCGGAACACCCGAGAAGAAAGCACGGCTACTTCAGTGGCTCGTGTACATCTCGAATCTTTACGTGATGTTTGGGGTGTTCGTACTCATCTATGTCTTGTACGGTGAGCATCTAATTGCTCTGTGGAACGCTCTGAGATAAGCCATTCCTTCGAAAAGATGCAGGGTCCCTTTCTGGGACCTTTGCGTCTTATCGAGCTATTTTTTATACAAAAAGTTCACATTCAGAATTTCGAATGTCAGATGAAGCCACCACATCTTTGAGCTGGGCGATTCTGTAGCCTGTGACCACCTGTCGCCTTCCAGATATCGCCTTATCGAGTTGAATATCCCCCGTATCCACCAATAAGTGCGGTGTCTCTCTGAGCTTATGTGGCGTTGCCACGATTATCAGGTTCTCCACGCCGACTCGATTCAGAACATTGGGACTGATCTGTTGGCTGCCACGACCCAGAACGAAACCTTGAGCACCGATGGGGCTTACGATCACTTTGACTTTATCAGACTGGTTTGTGACTTTCAGGAGATCTCTTTCAGAAGCGTCTTTGCAGATGACTTTGCCGTTTTGGACCACGTCCACTCCAAGGAGGGTCTTATCGATTCCGAGGATCTCGGCAATTCTGGCTGTGGTGGTGCCTGCCCCTATTATGTAAGCCGAACCGTCTCTCATGAACTCTGAGGCGAAGATGGCTATCTGGTCCTTGAACTCCTCTTCGCTATCGCTCCTGTAGATCTGTTTTCGCTCCTGGACCAGGGCTGGTTTGTAAGGAGTCTTGGCGACATTGTAGACTCTGGTTTCGAGGATTCCCGACCTGTACTTTTCCTCGTCCACGTCCACGATCTCGGTTTCTCGGACCTTGAGCTCGCCTTTCAGGTAGCCTGAGATAAGGTCTGCTGCAGCCTGAGGGCTGATGGCAAAGACTCCCGAATGCATCTTGACACCTGCAGGTATTCCAAGAAGCGGCACGTCTGAATCCAAAACGACGCTGGCAACGTCCCGAGCGGTACCGTCGCCACCGCAAAAGACTATCATGTCTGCTTTGTGACGGAGGAACGATTGGCAGGCATCTTTTGTGTCTTTGGGCCCGGTCTTCTCAAGAGAGGTGTGGACCACCTGATATTTCAAACCACATTCTTGGAGGACTATTTCTCCCATCTCGCCATTGGTGGTGAGAAAGTGAACTGGTGTGTCCGTTTTCTGGAAGGCTTCAAGAGCGATCTTTGCTCGAAGAGGTGCAACTGGCATCGCACCCCTTTTCTGAGCTTCTTCTGCGAGTCCGTCCGTTCCCTTGAGGCCGACGGCGCCACCCATGCCCGCTACAGGGTTGATCAAAAATCCTACTTGTTTCAGACAACCCTCTCCAAAAAATATAGAATTTGCAATTCAGAACTTTGGGATATTTGCCAAAGACTGTTTCACAAGTTCTTCTGGATATTCATAATCCTCAAGCTTGCCTGCGAAGTAGGCGTCATAAGAGGACATGTCGAAGTGTCCATGACCGCTCAAGGCGATCAAGATGGTCTTCTCCTCGCTGGTCTTCTTACATTCACGGGCCAGGTCAATGGCAGGCTTGATGGCGTGAGAAGATTCGGGAGCGGGGACGATCCCCTCAGTTCTTGCAAAGAGGATGGCCGCTTCGAAAACCTCGTTTTGGTGGAACGACTGAGCTTCGATCACGCCGTCGTGGACCAGGTTGCACAGTTGAGGTGCTGCACCGTGGTATCTAAGTCCACCTGCGTGTATCGATGGCGGAATGAAGTCGTGTCCTAGCGTGTGCATCTTGAGGAGCGGAGTGAGCCTGGCAGTGTCGCCAAAGTCGTAGGCATAGAGCCCTTTTGTCAAGGTGGGGCAAGCGGCAGGTTCGCAAGCTACCATCCGTATATCTTTTTTCTCCTTGAGCTTGTCTGGAACGAAGGGGAAACACACCCCAGGGAAGTTGGAGCCGCCGCCTATACAACCGAACATGACGTCAGGATATTCGTCTGTCATCTCGAACTGTTTCTTCAGCTCTAGACCTTCGACGCTCTGGTGGATGAGGACTTGGTTTAGGACTGAGCCCAGGGCGTAATTGGTATTGTCATGGGTGACAGCGTCTTCCACTGCTTCGGATATGGCGATTCCCAAACTTCCGCCGGTGTCGGGGTGCTCTTTTAGTACGGCCTTTCCAGATTCGGTCAGGTTACTGGGGCTTGGAATGCACTCTGCACCCCAGGTTTGCATCATGCTTTTTCTGTAGGGTTTTTGGTCGTAGCTGGCTCGAACCATATAGACTCTGCATTGGAGGCCGAACATGCAGGTGGCAAGGCTAAGTGCGGATCCCCATTGGCCAGCTCCGGTCTCAGTGGAGATTCTCTCGACCCCTTCTTTCATGTTGTAGTAAGCCTGGGGGACGGCGCTGTTGGGTTTGTGACTGCCTGC
>CAZXBV010000028.1:0-5864 GCA_964639155.1 uncultured Methanotrichaceae archaeon | reverse complement strand
CTTTCATGTTGTAGTAAGCCTGGGGGACGGCGCTGTTGGGTTTGTGACTGCCTGCCGGGCTCACACCTTCATATTTGTAATATATCTTGGCAGGCGTGTTCAGAGCTTTCTCAAGTCTGTGAGCTCTGTAGAGGGGAGAGGGCCTCCAGAGTCTGTATATGTCCCGGACCTCGTCGGGAATGTCGATCCACCGCTCGACGCTCATCTCCTGCCTGACCAGTTCTTTGGCGAAGAGTGGCTCGAGATCCTCAGGCTTCACGGGCTTTCCAGTTCCAGGATGTAACGGTGGGTCCAGGGGTGTAAGCAGGTCTGCGGTGACGTTATACCATTTTTTGGGTATCTCTTCCTCATCGAGTATTATTTTGGTTTTCAATGACGAATCCTCCCGAAAATATAAAATGTTAATGCACGCTTATGTGCATTGTAGTATTAATGTCGAGCGTTATTTAAGACTTTTGGGGGTAGATGGCCCAAGTAATGCATAATTCGTTTCGCATGAAAATGGGATCGCAACATGTCGATTTTCATCTTTTGCGCATGAGCCCTTTGGATCATAAGCGTTTCCTGTGTAATCTCTTGCGCGCCTTGCAAAAAAATCCTTATACCGTAGACGCCCAATAATACTTGGAGGAACGGTTTTATGAACAAAGTGATTTGCTTCTTGCTCTTTGGATCCTTACTTTTCTCTTTTGGATCGGGAGCGGAATGGGTGAAGATATCGCCCTCGTCAGTTGATGCTGTCGTGGTGAGCAGTTATACAGAGATCGAAGGTGGCGTGCCCTCTTCTGACGTGGTCAAAGTCTTTGTTGCGAGGGTTGATACAAAGGACCTCTACAGGTACTTTGAGGAACGGGATCGGTGGATGAAGATCAGCGATCCTGTCGAAGATTTCGTCGCCGCTGGCGGAAAACTTTATCGTCTGGACGAAAGCGGAGAGGTCTGGAGGTACATGGGGACGCCTCCGCCTGAAAATAGGCCGACGTGGCAGAAGATCTGGGGTGGTCCGTCTGATGTGCCCAGCTTGGGACCTTTCCAAGGACCTGCTGCAAAGATCTACGGTGGCGGAAACGAGCTTTACGCAGTCTCCTTGGATCGAAACGAGCTTTACAAGTACGAGGGTTCGCCTCACAGTTGGGAAGAGATCGGTCATGGGGGATTTGAAAACCGGGTCGAGTTTGCGGCAGGAGGCGGATTCTTGGGCCCAACTCAGGTCCCGTCCACGATTTATCAGCTCAACACTCCGCCCAGAGATTACGTCAGCTTCTATTCGGCCACCACTGGTGAGTGGGAGTCGATACGAGGTGATCTACCCATTTACGATATTTATGGCGAAGGGTACAACTTAGGTGCCTTGTTCGGAACGGATGAAACAGGCGACCTCTACATGTACGAAGGCGGAAGCGATGAATGGCGCAGGATCTCTGGGCCGGGACGTTCTTTTGTGGCGACCCAGTTCGGGTGCCCTTCTGGAGATTGCAAGAACGTGCTCTATCGGCTGACTCTTGACGGAACCGAGATCTGGAAGTACAGTTATCTAAATCCCGGCGCTCCTGGCGTTCAGATCCCCACATCTGGTTTCAGGGAGATCAGGGAGATTCACGCCGGAGGTGGCGAACTCTACGCCGTGACCGCCCACGGAAACCTGTACAAATATACTGGATGAGCGGCTGGGAAAGGTCTTGCTCGGCCGGTTGGGCCGGACCCTTTTCCCTTCAACATTCCAGATTAATTTTTTAGGATTCTTTTGCTCCAGTGTCGCCCTATTTTTTCTATTTTGCCATTGGTGTCTCCACCTTGGCAGAAAAGATATCGATGGCTACGAAGTTAGTGGCGCATACCCAGCTGTCACCATAACCTCCGCATGCTTTTACCTTGTTCACAATTTCGTCGCCATCACAGCCCGAAACTTCGAGAATCAGAGTTATTGTGGCTGAATCTCCGATGGCCAGGTGGGTCAGTGTCCAGTTGGCGCTGACAGTGGTCTGTTCTGTTGGCCTCATCGAAGAGTCGATGAAACTTGCACTTGGCGGGAAGAAATCGTTCACGTAAACGGGGCCAAGAGTCTTGTTCCCATCGTTTTCCAAGGTGATTGTGTAACGGATGATGCTGGATCTTTCAGAACAGTTCAGCTGATCGATCTTTCCAGTCTTTGTCACGTTAAGATGTGGCTGATCGTACTTGGGCACGCCCGTGAAGGTGATCCTTCGGTGTATTGAGTAGTCTCCTTCGTACTGTTCATCCATGTTGATTTCGTAGGATCGTGGATCTCCATCTGCACCTATACATTTCCTGTCGACCAAATTGTTCTTTTCATCTCTCAGAATCGCACAATCTCCATCGTTGTTCCAGATTTGATCATTATATTTCATGTACAAATCCGTCGTGGAGTTGCGCCCGTGACCACTATGTACTGTCACAATAGCGCCTGGGAACAACGTGAAACCTTCCGGGAACGGGGGACGGGTGTGTATGTCGCCTTTGTCCGATAGCGACCAGCCAGTCATATTTACAGGCCCGTCGCCTCGATTGGTTATCTGGACCCACTCTTCAACAAGATCCATCGCGCTGATATAAACCGCCCTACCATAATGATACGACCAATAACCCTGTTGCACTACCGCCCTGTATCTGGCCTTGCCTGAGAAGACCGCCTCAGTGCTCATCTCGTTTAGGCCTCGGACCTCGGTCTCTTTATCGAGGCTCTCGATGCTGGTGTACTCTTCGCCGATGAAACTCGTCTTTGGGTTCTTGGACGACATGCCTTCTTTCCACTTCAGGTCCTGATCCAAAGATATGTCATCCGTCAAGCTCTGGCTGGTCGGGGCGTGTACCACGCTGATGTCTTTAGCCATGTAGTTTGAAGCGGTGTTGATCATCTCTTCAGAGTCATAGGTTCCGGTACCGTACTCGTAAGTCTTCTGCCCTTCTTTAATCCTCTTACTTGTATCAACAAACCCTGTTCCCGATGTCGACTTATTGAAAGTCAAGCTGGAATTATCTTCATCGATCCGGTCGTAGATTCTAAAACTTCCGATGTAATCTTCTCGCGCTTCGATGACCGGTACGCCATGAGACGAGGCACCTGGATCTGACAACTTGAGAACTCCTATATGGCCCATGCCGTCAAATTCAGAATCGACGACCATCGTCGATCTGTCTTGATCGCGTACAATCCGACTCTCACGATCGATCGAGGTTGCATACCGATAGGATTCGCTCATCGAGGTATCTGTTACGGTATCTTGTATGCAGTTCATACATGCCCGATATCCGTGTGCATAGGCATCACCGGGGCTCGAAAACCATATCCGATTTTTTGACTCTATTTGATCTACGTGGTAGCACCATGGAAAATGGTACACGTGGCCGTATTTTGATCCAACAACTGGCGTTCTCATCCTGCTCTTTGAGCACGCCTCTTCGGTCCATGTTGAAGAGTAAGTCACGGACCTGTTGCGCGGAAGCCCCAAAGTTGTGGTGGTGTAACTTGCGGAAACGTCTTTATCCATTTCAATAGAGGCGTTCCCCACGTTGAAAGATATGTTGTCGAATTTGATGGATCTGTTCACTCTTAGAAGTTGCGTACTCTCTTCGCTCTCGTATGATCCGCTGCCGTGCTCTTTTGTGTTCAGCTCAACGCTTATGACATCGCCAAATGGGGTGGTGTAGTAATCGTTGTCCACGTTGACGAAACCCGCACCAGAAACTGCCTGATTCATTTCAAATTTAAGATAATAAGACGCGTTTGTGAATCCATCCCCCTCTTGTTCGATCCAGCACTCGTCTTCGTTCGAAGTTTCGCATTCTTCAGACTCGATGAAGAGGTCTTCGATCAGGCAGCTATCAGGTTGATCTCCAACATCCAGACACGAGACGTTCCACAAACTTTCATCATCGTACTCTCCAAAACAGCAGCTTAAGGCGTCGTCTTCCCTGCCAGAATAACAGAAATCTCCGGAAGCCCTGGCGCCTTTGCTCGATATCATAAACTCCCAATCCGGGCTGCCGTCAGGATATCTGGACCAGGCGCAGCTATCGTCTCGGTCGTCCGCCAGCGTCGGAGTCCTATCGACCTCGGCGCCTGAATTGTCTTTCAGTACGATGGACTCATCTTGATTATCGAGCCATTGTTCTCTTGGAGGATGGTCGGGTATGGCGTAGAAGCCCTTCGCCTCTATCAGGGATCCAGAAGGTATGCGCACAATTTCCTTATCACCATGCGTTGCAACCAGCGCCCAGTCGCTTATATCAACATCTTCGTTTCCGGTATTGTAAAGTTCCACCCATTCGAGAACGTCTTGAGAACGATCGTCACCGGCAGGGTTTAGCTCCACCTCGTTTATGATGACTGTTCCAGATCCAGAAAATATTAAAAAAATCGGCAACATCAGTGTCAATAATGTCGTTGGTCGCGTTTGGCATACCCTCCAAACCGGCTCCGTGTTTTCATCCACGAAAAAGGTTTCCATGTTGTCATCGCTTTCTTTTACGATCTCGAAAGTGGGGGGTTCTGCCCTTTTCTTTTTTCGCGCCGCCTGAGGGACAGTCGTCTCGATCCCAGACGGATACAGGTCAAGGTTTATCTATTTTGGCATAAATGCACGGACCTATGGCAGGTCTTACCCTCTCTGAAAAGATATTTTCCAGAGCGGCCGAAAAGGAGGTTCATGCAGGCGAGTTCGTTATGGCGAAGATCACTCGCGCTATGGTTCACGATATCACTGGCCCCCTGGCCGTCAAGGGATTTTATGAAATTGCTGGCGAAGATGCCAAGGTCTGGGACCCTTCAAGGATAGTGATACTCTTCGATCATCAGGTTCCTGCCGACAGCTTGGCCGCGGCAGAAAACCACATCATGCTCAGAAAGTTTGCAAAAGAGCAGGGCATCCTCAACTACGACGTATTCGAAGGAGTATGCCACCAGGTGATGCCTGAAAAAGGTCACGCCCTTCCAGGCGACTTGATAGTGGGCTCGGACTCTCACACCTGCACTTATGGGTCTCTTGGTGCCTTTTCCACTGGGATTGGAAGCACCGATATGGCCTCGGCATTTGCCACCGGTAAACTCTGGTTCATGGTCCCTCAAACTCTGAGGCTCAAGGCTGAAGGAACCTTGCCCCGTCTTGTCACATCAAAAGATGTCGTATTGAGGATGATCGGCGACATCGGAGCCGACGGCGCCACCTACAAAGCTTGCGAGTTTGCAGGATCTGCAGTTTCTAGGATGTCAGTTCCCGAAAGGATGACCATGTCCAACATGGCAATCGAGATGGGCGGAAAAGCTGGCCTCGTGGATCCTGACGAGACCACGTTAGAGTACCTGAGAGAACGGGTAGAGAATTTCGATGAAGGCATGATCTTGCATGGCGATCCAGACGCCGAGTTTGAAGAGAAGACCTGGGACATAAGCACTCTTGAACCCCAAGTGGCAGTTCCTCATAACGTCGACAACGTAAAGCCCGTAGGCGAGCTGAAAGGTACCAAGATCGATCAGGTCTTCTTGGGATCTTGTACCAACGGCAGGTTCGAAGACATCAAGCTTGCAGCAGAACTGATGGGAAACGAGCCTTTAGCAAAAGGCGTGAGGATGGTGGTCATTCCGGCGAGCAGAACCGAGTACATGAAAGTTCTCAAAGCCGGATTGGTGGAACAGTTCATGAATGCTGGAGCTATGGTCGAGTCGCCATGTTGCGGTCCTTGTATGGGCGGAAGCTTCGGATTGCTCGGCGATGGTGAATCTGGCCTTTCTACGTCAAACAGGAACTTCCAGGGAAGACAGGGGAGCCCAAAGGCCAAAGTCTACCTCTGTTCGCCTGCAACCGCCGCTGCAGGAGCCATAACCGGCGAGATAACCGATCCAAGAG
>CAZXBV010000027.1:5999-10676 GCA_964639155.1 uncultured Methanotrichaceae archaeon | reverse complement strand
TCCTCGTTCATCTTAAGCTCGCTTTCTATCTGGACTCTGATAAGAGCAAGCCTCAGATCGCGCATCTTTTCTTTGCTCAGCTCTAACGAACATATATCTTTCAAGAGCCTCGGAAGGCTCAAAGGATCTTTCAGCACTTTTGCCATGAGCAATATGTAACCTTCTGGCTCACCTGGTTTTGCTTCACCAGTCAAAGCCGCTAAATCCGATATTGAATATTTTTCACCATCTATAGTCACATAATCCATCATACCTCACCTCAAAAATCGAAGTTATACTCATCCTTATCGAGGACCGACTCGCAAATTTTCAAGTCTTCAGCGGTGTTCACGTTTAAGGCCAGCTCGATCCGGTCCAAGACCAGGTGGTGGTCTTCTTGTTCAAACCTTATGAGCATCCCGTCCAAGATGTTCACGCCAGCAGGAGTTATGAAATGTCCTTCATAATTGAAGAGGGCATCTGGTTTGGTTCCGATCTTGCCGTGAGTACCAAGTGGAACGTGGACCGAGAGTGCCGGTTCTGGAACGTCGTCGTAAACGTCTAAGATCTCGTCCACGATATCGCCTTTGAGCAGTGGAAGATCCGACATTACGATCATCACAGGGTTTTGGATATTTGCCGTTTCTACGGCGAATATCATGTCTGGGACGTAACCTTCGCCAGGAGTATCGACAACCTCGATATTTCTATCGACAACCCATTTTCTGGTCTTTGGCACGTTTGGGGTGACTGCAACGAATATTCTGTCTATTGACGATTCTTCCAACGCTGTTAAGACGTAATCTATGAGCGGCCGTCCCAAAAGCTTGACCATGGGCTTTTCGCCCATATCGAGCCTGGTACCAAGCCCACCTGCCATCACCACGGCATCCATGAAATGACGCTCCAAAGAGATGCAATCGTGACCAGAGATACAGCCCTTGATATCTCATTGGTGGCCCCAAAACCGTCACCTGTGGATCCGCCAAAGTTTCTCTTGGAGACAAAGACCATGTAGCCGGCCGATATCTGGGCGAGGGCCAAGGTTGCAAGTCCCAATGCACCCATCGCAATTCCGCATATGGGTGCTGCTATGACGAGTCCCACCAGAAAATCAGATTTTGTGGTGTTCTTGATGGCGATCTGGCCAAAGCCCTCGTGAAGCGGTCTTGAGAATGCGGCAAAGGCGATCATGGACTGTTTGGCTGAAACTTCTGCTGTTATCAGCGCTAAAGGCAAAAGGGCAACGGGTATGGCGAAAAGCGAGGCAAAGACTGCTAAAATTGCGATCACGACAAAGACCATCCCGCCGGTGCCTATGTAGACATCTTTCATGGCGCTGATCTTCTTTTCAACAGTGGTGTGGGCAGTGACCCCGTCTCCAAAATCTGCCAGACCGTCGGCGTGATTGATCCCGGAGAGCTTGTATATCAGGGCTATGATGAGGACCGCCGCCAATTCAGGTGGCGCAACTTGGGTCAAGGCCAAAGCCAAAACGGCGTATATTAGGCCGAGCACTGCACCCACCAGAGGAAATAGGTAGATGTGTCTCATCAGAGCGTCGATCCCTTCCATGGTTATGCCCACAGGTATAGTGGTGAGAAAACCAAATCCCGATCTGAAAGCTAACGCGAGATCTTTCAGCCCAACACCGCCCTGGTGTACATGTTCGCAGAAACTCCGCCAATCAGCCCGGCTATCACGTCGTCCATGAAAGGTCCAAGTTCACCCAAGATTCCTGGTTTTGCCTTGTCATATCTCACGTAGTCGAAGGTGCCTTTGTATCCTCCCACATACTTGGCGATCGCCATGCCTAGAACCTCATCCGCGATAAGATAGGTCAAGTCTTTTTCGTAGTCGGAGCTGTTCATGTTGGGCAGGTTTGCCTTTTCTCCTTCCTTTTCCAAGAGAACTCCTGCGTATATGAGGAGACAAAGGTTGGGGTCAGAGAAGGCTAGGTCCAGCTCTCGCCTGAAGACGATGTCTGCTTTTGTTCGAGTCTCGACGCCTGGATGTGGTACGTAAAGCTCCAAAGCGGCGTTCACAATGTCGTCGAGGGATATGCCCTCGGCCTGAAGTACTTCTCGAATATCCCTACCAGAGACCATGTATATCGTTAGGTAAGATAGTCTGACGGGATAAAAGTGTATCTTAAAGCACAAACGGGTCGGTGCGAAGTTATTTAAAGTTTCATCTTCAGATTACCAGGCTGGGATTTTCATGAAGACTCTAGTCAGGATATTTGTCGATCACGAACATTTAGGCCGCGTGATTAACACACTAACTGAGGTTGGGATAACTGGGTTTTACCTCTATGAGTACAAGGGCATGTCGCCTTCTACGTGGAAGGACTTCAGATTGAGGGAAGACCCCGAGATGACAATCGAAGCCGTCAGGCATCACGCTGAGTCTGGGGTGATGGTAAACACTGTTGTCGAGGACTGTGAGCCAATTGTCAACGCCCTGGAACAAGCTTTAAAAGGAATAAGGTATACGGTGATGGGCCACAAGGTTTCGATTATGAGGGTCAGAGGAGATTAAGTGTCCATGCCAGATCTTAAAGAAGACGTTGAGTCGGTTCTCGGTGCAGTAAGGAACGCTCTGAGAATGGAAGGTGGCGATGTCGAACTGGTCGATGTCAGCGACGAGGGTATCGTCAAGGTGAAGCTTATGGGAAGCTGCGCTGGTTGCCCCTTCTCTCAGATGACTCTCAAAAATTTCATAGAGCGAGAGCTGAAAAACAACGTCCCGGGCGTAAAGGAAGTTGTGGCGGTATAGTTATTTTCTAAGGACATCTCTCCGTCGCATTGATCTAATGCGGCGAGATGTGTTCTTTTATATTACCAAAAAGTTCAATCGACGATTAAATGAGTGAGGAGTAACCTGTGTTTCCAAGCAAGAAAGTTCAAACTTTGATTGGGTCCAAGATCAAAGTAGAGATGAAGGGGTCAGAGCATCAAGTTTTGGAGGGAATCCTCAACAGCGTGGACGATTACCTGAACCTCCATCTCCTCGAAACCGTAGAGATTATAGATGGTGAGAGAGCGCGATCGCTAGGTTCAGTGATACTTCGCGGCAATAATATAATTCTCTTAAGCCCTGTTGAGTGAGCGTCCGGGTGTCTAGATGTACGAAGAGGCACTGGAGCACATCAAGTCCTGTGAAGAGGGCGTTCTGCAGAGCGATCTGTGGAAGGTCCTCGATATCGATTCTCGTAAATGTTCCCGCATCGTCTTGACGTTGCTGAAACAGAACCTCATAGTCAGGGAGCCAGAATCGGCCAACGGCGTCAGAACTTATCGATTGCTCTATGCGGATGCGACCTGTGAGAAGAATAAGTTCAAATGTCTCTTAGCAGGCGACACCTTTGAACCTTGCGCAGGTTGCATAAAAGAATGTGTCCCAGAGCACTGTCCAGAGCTTAGCGAATGGATATTTTCCATAGTTATTTCTGCATGCTCAGAAGATGATGAGGTATCAATCAAAGCCCCTTGAAAAAGTGCGTTGATTTCTTTGAGCATGAGCTACATCATAGAATAGTATGCAGATTTGCGGCAGAACTAGTGCCAAGGGCACTTTCCCCGCAAAGCTCAATCGGACTTCACGAAGCAGAAAGGATTCTTAACAAAAATTTGGTCAAACCAGATCAGGCGCTTACCTTGATCTGATTCTCTCCAAAACCTCTCTTGATCAGGATGTCCTTTATACGTCCTGTGTGATTGCCTTGTAACTCGATGACTCCGTAACCTTTCACGGTGCCGCCGCAAGCAAGAGCCGACTTCAGGTATGTAGCCAAGTCGCCGAGATCGATCTCATGAGGGTCTATGCCCTGAATCACTGTAACCTCTTTGCCATATCTCCGTCTGTTGATCTTCACCGTGATCCTCTGCTGCTCTTTGGCTACCTCTTCGCATATGCAAAGGTCTAGGGGAAGGCCACATACCGGGCACATCTCAGAACTCATCTTGTGATTGTTACCTCCACAGAATGTACGGGCTTGTAGGCAGGTATGCTATTAAAATTTGATGGTAAAAACATCGAAATCAGCCTTTCATCCTCGAACCTCTTTGAGCCTTCTCAAGATCAATTCTGAAAGGAACAAGGCCAATGCTGCAAAGAGGAGAATCCCGCGCCTGCTCACCCTTTTTTGAACGGTGATCTCGCTTTTCTTTCTCGCCTCTTCGATCAGATTTCCTCTGACCTCCGACTCGGTGAACACCTTTCCGCCCTTGGCCATTATCATCTTGGAAAATTCAGGGTTGAGCCCCACGTATCGAAACTCCAACGGATAGTTGACAGCAATTTTATAATCGCCGATGTGGTAGATTCCTTCCTTATCGGGGATGATCGTTGCCTTGTATCTGTCTTCGCCCACCTTTTCCATCTGGGCAGATCCGATCTGGGGCGGGTTCTGGCTGGTTATCGTTATATCTAGAGGGGTTTCGACCCAGCCATCTTCGGCATCGATCCTCCCAAGCCTGGGTCTTGGATCGCCCACCGCCCAGTTGGCAGTTCTCGATACGAGAAGTGAGTTGAAAGCGGCGTAGATTTCAGGCGACCACGCATCGCCGTTATCTGTCGTAAGGCTGACCACCCTTCCAAGGCCAAACCTCCAGACGGTGAGGATGGGTTTTCCATCCGGCATCGAGACCAATCGTTGTGATCCTGGCTTTGGCGTAACGTCGTTAAAGCCAGTCA
>CAZXBV010000027.1:2755-5899 GCA_964639155.1 uncultured Methanotrichaceae archaeon | reverse complement strand
CGGCCGTCAGATATGACGATCATCTCACCTTCACCCCCCGTAGCGTTCAACATATCCCAAGCTATCTGAAGGCCCGTATCAAGTTGTGTCTCGATTTGTACGCCAGGCTGAGGCTGAAGACGGGATATTCTATCTTCAATCATGGCCTGTTTTCCTGCGATGGGTGTCGGCGGGAAGACCACGAAGGCTTCGGTCCCAAAAACCGCAAGGCCCACCTGATCGTCCTGAAACTCTGGCGACTTGAGAATCTCAAGTGCCAAGGATTTCTCGTACTCAAGGAATGTTGCTCCGCCCACCGACATCTCTCTTCTCGTGCTGCCGGAGATGTCCATGACGATCACGGTGGTCTTTCCGCCCTTGAAGAGGCTTGGAATCGAGATTACAGGAAGGATCTCTTCGATGCTGGTGTTGCGATATTTCCCAAAATCGTATGAGTCAGGACCGCCCACTACAACGAGGCCGCCACCTTCGCGTACGTAATTTTTCAGCCTTTGCATCTCGGAATCGTATTCCTGGTCGTCCAGGATGACTACCTTGTACTTTTCCAGGTCGGACTTGATATCTGAAGATGTGGTGAGCTTGTAGTGATCTGAAAGGACTGTTGCCAGAGGCGATCCGTCATCTTTGGTTACCAGAAGCACATCGGGCTTTGGGACGACGTAAACTGCCTTGAGATACTGGTTGTTCTCTCTTTGAAAATCTCCCTGCGATGATATGGTGGCCTTGAGGACGTGAGATCCTGTGGACTTGAAGTTGTGAGACATCTTGATCGAGGTGGACCTGCCCTCTCGTGCTATTCGATCTTCATAGATCTTCTCGTTGTCTGCGTAGACTGAGAGCGTTCCTTCAAACTCCTCTCCAGACCACCTCACGATGGCAGTCAATGGGTAGTCGCCACCCAATACCGCTGTATTTGTCCCTGAAATCTCGACGCTGGCGTCTTTCAGGACTGGTTCTGCTTCGATTGCAAAGACCGTCGAGTTGGCAGAGGTGACAAGGCCCAGCGCTTCTTCTAGATCTTGGCCTCGATTGTTGTATCCGTCCGTCACCAAAACTAAAGTTCCGCCTTGCTGTGCGTACTGGAGTATTTTGTCGCCAAGGGGCGTTGACATTCCAGTGAAGGATCTAAACTGGGATACAGCCAACTGGTCGTGAACCCTTTCGGCCAGGTTTTCATCGAAGATCTCCATGGAGGCGGTCTCGTCTGAGACCACGGTGATGAGGGGTTTTTTTGCTTGGGTGGTTTGGGTGGTCACGACGTAGGGGTTAGCAAGAGACACGGCGAGAAGGCAGAATATGATGACCCTGCTTAAGATCATCATCTTTCTCTTGCTCTTCTTAAGTGCAAAGAGTCCCGCAACGACGATGATTGGGATCGCCCAAAGGAGCCTGGGTTCAGAGAAGAACACGTTTTCCATCATGCTTCTTGCCTCCTCCATATGATGGCCATTTCAAGGCCTATCAACGCAGCTACAAGGAGGATCAGCCAGGGGGATAGTTCCTTTTCCACCAGTTTTTGGGAGGCTTCTCTTGCGGTAAAGCCTCCTTGGGTCATGCTTTCTCCACCTTTCAGTTCAGATTCCCTGGCATTGTACATGTTGGCGACCAGAGTTTGGCCCTGGAACGTGTAGACGCCCGCTCTGTCTAGAAGTAGGGTATCTGTGGAGATCCTTCCACCTGGCGCATTCACGTTGGCGACCTCGCCTAGCCTCAGGATCTCACCGGTCCTGCGATTCGATTCGGAGGCGTCTGGCACTTCTGTGAGCCAGTTTACCATTTTGTACCAGAATACTGGGTACTCGGGTCTTTGGTAAAAGTCAGTCTCTGTCAGGCCTATGTAGAGCACAGTCCCACTTCCAAGCCGCCAGTAGGACATCACGGGAACTCCGTTCGCCTCGACCATGGTGACTGAATCGGCTCTTGGAATTGCATTTAGATAGCCAAAGATTCCGATCTCGTCGAAATGAATGTCTTCGGCAAATCCGGGGTTTCGGACCCAGAGGGGAGATGATTCGTTCACCTCGCCCGTTACTCTCACCGGGAGGTAGTCGGGGCTGAGAGTTGCGTTCTTGCTCATGTATACGACCCTTCCGCCTCCGTAAATGTACCGGTTCAGCTCGCCGTCGTCAAGATCGTTTGCGATCACCACGAGATCGAAGTTTCTGTAATCGCCAGACCTGAACGTTGATACCTGAGGCAAAGACTTGAGCGCGGCAAGTGCCGGCCCTTCGTCTCCCTGGTACAGGACCTTTCTGGGCCTCTCTTCGGGGACGTATATGTAAGCGATGTTGTCAGCAGAGATTGCGTCGTCCACCTTGAGAGATATGGTGTTAACTCCGGAAAACGCATCGAAGGAAAAGTAGCTGTCTCCGCCTGAATTGATCGTCCTCGCTGTGGTGGACGTGCCGCCCGGGCCTTTGATCTCTATTGGGACGACTCTGGTCCTGCCGAAGTTGCGTATCAGGCAGCTGTAGTTAAAAGAGCCGCTCGATTCCACGATCCAGCCGTTGACAATTCCAACGTTCTCGCCGCTTCCACCAGTGTCCACGAAAGCGATCTCGACGTCGCCTCCTTCGATCAGCTTTCTCGTAACTTCGGGGTTATCACCACTCCAGCTTATGAAGTCTGATATCACCAGAATCTTGCCACCTTCTGCGCCCATGAGACCTTTTGCCATGTTCATCCCTGCAGAAAGGTCTGCAGAAACTGCCCTGGGTTGAATCGAGGCGAGGACGCCCTCAGCTTGTGGCCTGTTTCCTTCTCTCAATGCGACGATAGGAACGTTTTCTGCGAGGATTATGCTTATGCGATCGTAGCCTGATACGTATTGAGAGGCGGTGCTCCTAGCATCGCCAAAGCTTGCCTCCATGCTGGCCGAAAGGTCCATCACTATTACGAGGTGATCGCTCTGGGTGCCTTTGGCAACGACAAAGGGGCCTGCAGCCGATATCGCCAAAAGGGCGATCACCAGAAGCTGTATCCAGAATAGTCGATCTGTGACGAGCCTGTTGATCGATGCCGTCGGCTTTGCCTCCTCCTCGACGATGAAGGCCGTAGAGGAAAATGGCAGGTCCCGAGGCTTGGGCCGGATCATGTAGAGTATTATCAGAGGTACTATGCTCAGCAATCCTAAGAGGGCCAAGG
>CAZXBV010000027.1:0-2655 GCA_964639155.1 uncultured Methanotrichaceae archaeon | reverse complement strand
TGTACTGGGTGTTCTCTGCTCTGTGACGATATCGAAGTGGAGCTCAAAGGTGAAGGGATAGGCACAACGAAGAACCTTTGCCGGAAAGGGCAAGGTCATTACGAATCTCTAGGTGTCGAGAGGTTGGCGCCTTCGGTCGACGGCGCAGAAGTTAGCCTCGATGATGCCATATCCAAGGCCGCAAAAGTACTGAGCGAGGCCGAAAAGCCTCTCCTATTCGGATGGGGCAACTCCACACTTGAAGCACAAATCGTTGGAATCGAGCTTGCAAAGAAGCTGGGCGCGGTCATCGATGATACCTCGTCTTTCTGTCAAGGGTATTTGATGGAAAAGGTCCTGAACGGGGTGTATCCCACCTGCACGTTGGATGACGTCAGGAACCTTGCAGACGTCTTGATCTACTGGGGTTCAGACCCTTCGAGCAGTCATCCTCGCCACATGTCCAGGTTCTCGTATTTCCCGCGAGGAGATAAGAAGAGGCAGAGGGGTTACGAGGAAGACCGAACCGCAATAGTCGTGGACGTCAGGGTCTCTCCCACCGTCGAGATTGCCAAGAGTGGTTTTTTCAAGGTTCTGCCAGGCAAGGATCCTGATTTCATCGATGCGCTCGTGACAGCTTTGAGCGGCAAGATCCCGAAAGTCGAAGATAAGAAGAAGATGTTGGGCCTTGGGACCACGCTCAAGAAGGCTGAGTACGGTGTGATCTTCCCGGGCCTTGGGCTGATCTATTCGCTAAAAGACGAGATCGACCGGCTCGATCCGCTCGTGGCCAAGCTGAACGAGGTTTCTGAGTACAAGGTGATTCCGATGGTGGGCCATTACAACATGCGAGGGTTCAACCAGACCTTGCTTGACGAGACCGGCCACATAAACCGGGTATCTTTCAAAGATGGCGTGGAACATGGTCCACAGTTTGCCATAACCGAGTTCTTGGAGGAATGTGACGCCGTGATGGTCATAGGGTCAGACCCTGCATCAGCTCTTCCTGCAACAATTGCAAAGAAGCTGGCCAAGGTTCCAACGATCGCCATAGATCCTCATCACAACATGACGACTGAATTGGCCAAGGTGACGATACCTTCGGCAATCTCTGGGTTGGAGACGGGCGGGAGCGCTCTTAGGATGGATGGCTTAAAGATAGAGTTTGAGCCGGTGGTGGAGTCGGGGTATCTATCGGATGCCGAGATTCTCGCCAGGATAAAGGAGGCGGTCTAGATGGCAAGGACCAAAGAGGTAACGATCGTCACCCACAGAGACATCTTCCAGGAGCAAGAGAAGGCCAAAGACCGATACACTCAGGAGTACCAAGACCTGAGCGCCCTCATCGTTCTCGATCGAAGTGACATGAAGCTGATCGGGGCCGAAGATGGCGATATGGTTCTCGTGGAGAACGAGTGGGGCAGCGTCGTTGTGAAGGCAAAGCTCTCTGACGAAGAGGACGCACATTCTGGCATTGCTTTCATGCCAAACAGCCCCTGGTCTAACCAGGTCGTATCTGGCGATACTGGGGGTAGCGGAATTCCCGATTTCAAGAAAGTGGTTGCCAAAGTCTCTTCTGCTGAAGGGGATGTAATCTCTCTCAAGGGCTTGGCGGAGCAGATGAGGGTTTAGAGGGGCCCGATTTCATGAACCTGATATCCATAACCGACCTTACGAGAGAAGAGATCTTGGAGGTCCTGGATCGCGCCGATCAGCTCAAGGCCGGCCGGGGTTTCGAGGCTGCTTTCGCTCTGGCCGGAAAGAGCCTTGCCACCATATTCGAGAAGCCCTCGACTCGGACTCGGGTCTCGTTAGAAGTTGCGATGACCGATCTTGGCGGGCATGCAATATATCTTAACAACAAGGATATGCAGCTTGGACGTGGCGAGACGACCGCAGATACCGCCCGCGTCCTTTCCAGGTTCGTTCACGGGATTGCGGCCCGCGTCTTTGAGCACGCGACCGTGGAGGAGTTGGGCCAGAACGCCACGGTCCCCGTGGTTAACGCGCTTTCGAATCTAGAACATCCGTGTCAGATCCTGGCCGATCTGATGACGATGAGGGAGCGGTTTGGCCATCTCGATCGCTTGCGGGTCGCGTGGGTTGGTGACGGGAACAACGTCTGCAATTCGACGATTCTTGCGGCAACGCTTCTTGATATGGACATGGTTGTGGCCTGTCCTCCAGGTTACGAGCCTGACGGAAAAATATTAGAACGGGCGGCGCTACTTGGAGGAAAGCCGTTGGTAGTTCATGATCCAAAGGTGGCAGTTGAAGGCGCTGACGTCGTGGAGACCGATACTTGGATATCCATGGGCGATGAAGCAGAGGCGGCTGATCGAGAGAGGGTTTTTTATCCCTATCAGGTCAACTCTGAGCTGATGAGTCTAGCCAAGGATGATGCTATCGTGATGCATTGTCTTCCAGCTCACAGGGGCCAGGAGATCACCGACGAGGTGATGGACGGCTCTCAGTCTGCGATACTGGATCAGAGCGAAAACAGGTTACACACTGCAAAAGCCGTTCTAGAGCGGCTGATGACCTCTTAATTGATCACAAAACACTCAAAGTCGCAAATGCGGGGGTTGCCAAGTGGTCAAAGGCGCAGGGCTTAGGACCCTGTCCTGTAGAGGTTCGTGGGTTCGAATCCCATCCCCCGCACCAAAATTATCTTTT
>CAZXBV010000026.1:5324-10721 GCA_964639155.1 uncultured Methanotrichaceae archaeon | reverse complement strand
CTCCCTTGCCATCGAACTTTAAGGCCACCGAGTTTATGCAATATCGAAGCTGCGTTGGCAAAGGTCCATCCTCGAAGACGTGACCCAGATGAGCATCGCATCTGGCGCATTTCACCTCAACCCTCACCATCCCATAGTTTTGGTCCTCTGCGGTCTCTATCTTGTCATCAGAGATGGGTGCCCAAAAGCTGGGCCAACCTGATCCCGAGTCAAACTTCGTCTCTGAAGAGAATAGCTCGTTATCGCAACATACGCAGCGATATATGCCAGTCCCCTTGAAATTGTAATACTCCCCTGTGAAAGGCGGCTCAGTTCCCTTTTTCCGAGTGACGATATATTGTTTCCGTGTGAGGATTGATTTCCATTTTTCATCGCTTTTCAGCAACTTTTCGACCATAATATCCCTCTTTTCAATGTGAAATGTGTGCAATTTTTAATATTATAGTTAAGAACCATAATCACAAAAATATATGGGGCTGCAGTCCGATGAGGTTTTGACACCACCCCACTGAAACCGCTTTATCTCCAGCGTTCGTGGATCACAATATCGTCCATAGGTTTCCGAGGTCTTGGCAGAGGCGACTCAGCAGGATATCCCAAAGGAAGCATCGCGACTACTCGGATCTCAGGAGGTATGGCCAAGATCTTCTTTACCTCTTCCTCGTAGAATGCCCCTATCCAGCAAGTTCCCAAGCCCACTTCGGTGGCCAGGAGCGTCATATGATCTACGGATATGGCCACGTCTATCGGATAAGTGAGCTGGCCGCAGGTCATGACGTAATCGGTCAGGGTGGCGCAGGCCACAATGACGACTGGAGCTTCACCTACGAAGGCTTGGCCTTTGGCCGCTTCCGAGAGCTTGGATCGTGTATCTTTGTCTCTGACAACTATGAATTTCCACTCTTGCATGTTCTTTGCAGAAGGCGCAAGCCTTCCCGCTTCCAAGACTTGGTTTAGCTTTTCTTCTTCCACCCCTCGGTCCTGATAGCGCCTTATGCTCCTTCTGGCTTTGATCGCGTCACGTACATTCATATTCCCTCACCTCCACATCCCAAAATCTCATTTTCATCTTTTGCAGGTTATCCTCAAGTATCACCTATCTCTTTTTCAGTTCCTTTTGGACTTCTGTACCCTCTTCTGTAAGGCACCAACCGCCTTCTTCCTCTCCAATCAGACCTTTTTTGGCCATCTCCTTTAGTATTGTTCCTACGGATATGGGCGTAAGGTGTCCCATCTTGGCAATTTTAGCCGCAGAAAGTGCCCCTTTAGATCCCAGAACCTGTATTACCTTCTCTCGTTTTCCGTTTCCCAAAACGAATCCTACCAGATCTTCCATCGATTTATTCCTCCATCCAGTCTATTTGCATCAGATGAATTGGTTGTCAGACATTCACATGCCAGACGAGTTACCTTGCGTTAGGTTTATTTCCTACGAAACGCCTCTTAAATTTGCGGGCTAGTCCGGGTGGCTCGGCGTCACCTGTAACCCGAGATCGCCGATACGCGGGGGACGAAGCTGACGGGCGACTGCGTTTGCTGCAGGTTCAGTCCAGGTGTAGACTGTGATTCTCCGCCCTGCGGGGACAGCATTGGTGTCCGGGCTTGCCGGAGGGCAGGCCAGTTCACCTTAATTGTGGGGAACGGTTCAGGTCCGGAAGGGAGCAGACCGACCGCGAATAACTGTCGCTTGCAGAATTGCGGGGAGGAGAAAGTGCTTGGGTCAACTGGCCTGTGGCGTTGTAGGCAACCACCAGCGTGCCCGCATTAAAAATAATGCTATTCGATACTGATCTCCTTTCCCTTCTTTTGCGTCTCTTTCTTCTCAAGCTCGATACTCAAGACGCCGTTCTTGTAAGAGGCTTTGGAGCTGTCTGGATCTATCTCGCAGTCCAGATCGATCTGCTTTAAGAACTTTTTCTCTCCTGTGGCCTCTATCGTGATCGTGTTCTCTGTGGCGTCCAGTTTGATGTCGGATTTATCGACACCAGGAAGCTCTGCGAAGACTTTGTAACCCTTTTCTTCTTCCATCACGTCAACGAGAGGCTCTCTTCCGGAGCTGGGCTGAATTCCACCATGATAAGTGGGTTTGATGTTCCCAAACTCTCTAAAGACCGGCTCTTTTCCTGGTTCAGAGGTGTAGCTAAACCCATAGACGAAGGGGCCATACCTTTTGGACTTGCCAAAAGGAGTATCTTCCTCTTTGACCACGTCTTTATATTCCTCAGGTATGTTCTCCTCGAACTTCTTGATCAGCTCTTCGAATGGGTCTTTTAACCACTCGCCTCGTTCTTCTTCAAAGGGAAATCCCTTCATGAAGCCCTCGAATATGTCGAATATGGATGGATTTCTTCTCTTCTTCATGACTAGTGTCACCTCGCCTTTTCGGGCGATTCTATTATTATTGGATTAGGTTGATATACCATTTTTGGTAGCAATGTCTAATGTTGACGGGACGTTTCTGAGCCGTTATTATCGCGTCAAGAAATCATCCCAATAGAAACCGTTTAAACTATCAGACCGCTTAAGGAACCACATGAGTTTCGATTTATTCCCTGCAGTCGATCTGCGCGGTGGCAAGTGCGTTCAGCTCGTCCAGGGCGTTCCTGGGACGGAAGTCGTATCTTTCGATAACCCCTTAGCTCAAGCCGAAAGGTGGGTGAAAGAAGGAACCGAAGTTCTGCACATAATCGACCTAGATGGGGCTATACAAGGAAAGAGGATCAACGCCCCCATACTAAAGGAGATCGTGGAGAAGCTTGACTTGTTCACTCAGGTAGGCGGCGGAATCAGGACTCTCAAAGATGCCGAATCGTTGCTCGGACTGGGCGTAAATCGGGTCATACTGGGAACTGCAGCCCTAAAACGACCCGAAATGGTGACGGAACTGAGCAAGGATTTCGGCTCGGAGAGAATCATGGTCGCACTCGACGTCCGATTCGGAAAGGTCACAACAGAGGGTTGGCAAAGAGATCTCAAAAGCGGCGCAGTCGAGCTTGGACACCTCTTTCAAGAGAAGGGCGCAGGATCAATCCTCTTCACCAACATCGATACCGAAGGGCAAGAGCGGGGCATCGACGTTGAGCCAACAGAGAAGTTAGTCGAGGCGGTAGACATACCAGTGATCGCAGCTGGTGGTGTTACCCTAGTAGAAGATGTCATTGCACTCAAGGATGCAGGTGCATCAGGCGCAGTTGTGGGGACTGCAATATACACAGGAAAACTCAACTTCCGCGAGGCTCTGGACGCCCTCCGAAGTTGATTATGCTCTGATGCGTCCAGATATAGATCTAATATAGATTCTGGATGGAACGATATGACTTTCATATGAGATTCGTGTAGGTGTGTTCCATGAGACAAGGCAGGGCTGAGATTGAAGAGCGGGGCGCGACGGCCTGCGTGGAGATGCTGTTAGACGGCACGGGAAAGGTCGATTTAGACTCAGGTTCTGCCTTTCTGGACCATATGCTCCACGCCTTTGCGAAAATGAGTTCGATCGACCTCAATGTGAGAGTAAAGGGCGAAATTTCGCACCAAAGGGCCAAAACGCTGGGCTTAGCGCTTGGAAGGGCTTTAAACGAGGCGCTGGGCGACAAAAAAGGAATTAAGAGATACGGTTGGGCTGCGGTGCCCATGGACGAATCCTTGGCCCAGGTTGCCCTGGACATCAGCGGTCGCCCTTATCTGGTCATGAACGCCAACTTCATGAACGACAAGATAGGCGACCTTGATTCACAACAGGTGAGGGTCGTGATAGACGCCATGACCACAGAAGCGCGCCTCACCTTGAACGCTACCGTGGCGGGCGAAAACGACCACCACAAGGCTGAAAGCCTCTTCAAAGCGCTAGGGCTCGCGCTGAAGGAGGCGAAACGGGTGGAAGGATCAGAGGTTCTCAGTACTAAAGGGGTTCTTTGACCTTGTAGAAACCCTTGCATGAATGGTGTTTATAGTGCTTAACGATACCTTTTAGCCAAATCTCTAACTCGTAAGAGTTTGGGATTTGGCTTATTCGTATCGTTAAGCACTATTCTGGCGAAAACCGATTTGTGTCATCTAATCGATTTTCGACTATAATGGTACCTTTCGGACAAATCTCAAGCCCGTAAGTGTTTGATATTTGTCCAATTCATATCGTTAAACACTATTCAAGCAAGAACCAATTAGTCTCACCTAATTTGTTCTCGACTATAAACTCTCAATTACTCGAACTCAATGGTTCCTGGGGGTTTGGGCGTCAGGTCGTATACAACTCTAGACACTTCTGATATCTCGCCGGTGATCCTGTGAGATATCCTGCTCAGGACCTCCCAAGGAAGTTCCATCGCCTCTGCAGTCATGGCATCTCTTGAGGCGACCGCCCTCACCGCCACGATCCATCCGTAAGCTCTAACGTCGCCTTTAACTCCTGTTGCTTTGCCAAGAACGGCAGCAAAAGCTTGCCAGGGGCCGAAGGGATCGAGCTCTTCTTCCACTATGGCGTTGGCTGCCCTCACAACTGCCAGTTTCTCTTCGGTGACTTCTCCTAATATTCTGACTGAAAGGCCAGGTCCTGGATAGGGCATACGCTCGCATAGCTCCAGTGGCATCCCTAGTCCTCTTGCCACCTCTCTGACCTCGTCCTTGTAAAGATCGCGAAGAGGCTCCACAATGCCTTTGAAATCCATCTCCACGGGAAGACCGCCGACGTTGTGATGAGACTTGATTCCACCCTCTGACTCGATCAGATCTGGATATATCGTCCCTTGGATCAGGTAGTCGGAGCCCACTTCTCTTGCTTCGTCCTCAAATACCCTGATGAAGGTCTCGCCCACTACTTTCCTCTTATCTTCAGGATCGGTGACGCCCTTCAAGGCTGAAAGGAACTTTTCTTCTGCATTGACGGTGATCAGACTGAAATCATGGAATATTTCGCCAATTCGCTTCGATTCGTTCAGCCGCATCAGCCCACTATCTACATAGACAGGGATCAGTTGGTCCCCAATCGCTTTGCGGGCCAGAAAGGCACAGACGGAGCTATCTACCCCGCCCGAGAGGCCGATGATGGCCTTTCCCTCCACCTCACGGCGAATCTCTGCTATTGCGTCATCGATAAATTGCTGAACGTTCAGACCCATGGGGATGGTGAGGCCGTTTTCCTGGATAATAGACTTACGGTCATATCGAAGAAGATTTCCGGAGAATTTGGGGTTCAGATGAAACCAACGTGAACCGTACATGAAAAATAGACATTTAAACTTTGGAACTGAAGGTCTGTTCAGCGGGAGGGGAGTGGGGACTCAATCGCCAGACCTCCTACGTAATTTAGGAGACCCGAGGGGGCAACTCCCTCCGCCCTCTTTACAATAACCTCTTTTGGCCGCCTCTCGCTACCTTTCCTTATAGGTTGTCGTCACGAAC
>CAZXBV010000026.1:0-5224 GCA_964639155.1 uncultured Methanotrichaceae archaeon | reverse complement strand
ACTATAAATCGCCAAAGTTTCTTCGCTGTTTTGGATCTTTGCGTCGTCATCTGTATATCTCGCGGCTCGACCTCACAGAAAAATTTCCTTGGAAAATGTCTGCCAAGGCTGCGTATCTCCCGTTCGTATCGCTTCCGATCACGTATACTCCAAGTCCGGTGAAGTTCGATTCTGAGTCCATCTTCATCCTGGTGCTTCGAACCTCGGCGTTGTTGGCGCAGTTGAGCTGATCCGAGTAGAGGTAGCTTTCGCCTATCAAAGAACGCCTCTTCTGATTTTCACAGATATGGTCTGCATGCCAGCTTGAGTTGTAAACCAAAGGCCGCCCGAGGGATAATTGTATCGCAGAACTCGATTTGGTGGCGTTGAACTCCCGTTCCATGACCATCTTGTAAGACCGGTAGGTCAGCACCTCTGAAGAGGAATAGTTGCCAGATCCGTGTTCAACAAAGGTGATTGACGTTTCTGGAATCGGCCGAACCCCTGTATTCACCTCTGCAGTTTTATTGAACTTATCGCAAGATAACATCGCCTTGTTTGTGATAACTTGAGGGCTTCGTTCTGTCGAAAATCTGCGACGCACCGAGACGTAACCAGACCCTTCCACATGTCCCTCGATGTCGGCTTCGAAGTTCTGTTTGCGCATCTTCATCACGATGACAATCCTACCGTAAGTTCCAGGCAAGAGCGATCCTATCGTCCAGACGTTGTTCGTTCCAGGATTTGGCGGCGGATCAGCAGAAACAATTTCCATCCTGGGATCGTATTGCTCGATGACGACCATGTTCGTGATAGTCTCGTTGAGATCATTTCCATAGGTTATCGTGTATGTGATCTTTCCGCCCCGACTGATGGTTTTGGGCTTTCCGGCCTTCATCTCAGATGATTCAAAGGGCTCGAAACTGAGGACCATTCCGTTTATGTTGAAGTAGTCGACGAGACATTCGCCGGTTCCTGGCTTGTAAATCCGAAGGTAGACCCTGACCAGATAAAGATCTGGAGACAAATCGTCATTCCATTCAGGAAGAGTCATGTTATCGCTACCATAGCCGCTCCTCGCGTAATCGAGTTCGAAGGCGTTTAGCTCATGCCACTCGCCTTCGATCCAATCGTGGTAATATTTTTGCGAATCAATCCTGGCGTAGAGTTTGACGTCTCTTTCGCTTTTGCTGCTCCATTTTCCGTCACCGTCACCATCGAAGTAGAGATCTATCCCAAGACTGCCATTTTTGGAAAGTGGCATGATCTGCATCGTGAGCTGATCCAGATCATCAAAGGCGAGGGGCTCCTCCAGATCGATCCTTATGTAACGCGTTTTATTATCGTAGGAGAGCAGGGCTGAGTGAGGACCATGAATGCCATTCTGATCTGTGGGGACACCTTTTCCGCCAAGATAGTAATCGAGGCCGTAGGAGGCCGACCCTGTGAACACAAGGGGTGAAAACAGGATCATGAAGTATAGCAGGATCTGGATCAGGATCTTGAGGTTCATGGCGATCACACAATTAGATAAAAGTAGGTCTGTTCTGCTGGATATAGTTATCGATCGTTTTGTCAGACTGCCGGAATCTTTGACAATCTGCTGGAAATTATCGCCAGTCTAAGAACATCGCCATTCCAGACGGATACGTTCAGTCTGAGGGCGCGTTAACGGTCTATGTGAGTTTCAAGAATTGGAAGATGGATTTACGAGGGCCTCACATGAAAAACAAGTATTTATCTCCGCCTGGCTGAGCTCATTCCGTTGAATTTGCTCATTTCGAGCTTTAGGGGAATCGGGGGCGAATCAGATATGATTGGATTATTTATGACCGAAAGCGAGGAACTAAAGGGATGGCTGAAAAGATCTGTTACGAGGTCTTTTACGGAAGATAACCTGCCTTACACAATGGGAATAATCTCTATATTTCTGATTTTTTTTGGAATTGCAGTATCTTCTGCCGCTGGGTTGAACTCCATAGAATTTGACGCAAATGATCCCAAGATCGCAGGATATAGCGCCGCATGGCTGGGCGAGCCGGTGGGTGCTGAACCGGATTTGTACTATAACTTCTGGCAAGATCAAGTGACAGAAGACGAAACGCTTGGTTGGAGCAGTTATTATGGGTGGTGGTACGGCCAACCTTCCGAGGTTACAGGGCTGGATTCGAACACACCCTTCCATCACAATCCTGACACCTGGATTGGGTCTATCGAAGATCGCGATTACAAGCAAGAAGCTTTGCATTATAGGCTCTGGCTGAGGAGACTTGAGATGGAAAACTTCCAGAAAGAGATGGATGCCAAGTCCTGGGACTATCGATGGACTTGGGTGCATCATGATCGACGGAAAGATTACCCGGCCCAAGATTGCACCATACCTCTAGAAAACCAGCCACCCATCGCGATCGATCTTTTTCCGGAAGAGTTCGGTTCTCAGAATCCAGGAGCAAAAATCAAGTGGACGGCAGAAGCCCATGATCTCGAAGGCGACTTTTTGTACTACCAGTTCTGGCTGAAAGGTCCTGCCACCGGGAACCTGTGGCATGACATGACCGGATGGATCTTCAACAACAAATGGACTTGGAAGACGTCCACTCTCGACGTTGGTCTAAACCAAGTCCAGGTATGGATCAGAGACGGGCGACACGCAGGTCCTGACGAATGCGACGCTTCTTTCGTGAGAAATTGCCCCATAACCTGGAATACGCCGCCGCCCTGTTGAGGTCAAATACGATTGAGGTAGAGCATGATCGAGTCAAAGGAAGATCGAGCCTTCAATCAGGCATCCTGTTTGGCTTAGGCCAGGTTTGGACGAAAAGAAAAGGCCTTTGGATCCTACGCTCAAGGTCCCTTCCCATTATATTTTTCTGAGAATTAAGGGCAATCGTCTCATCATAACTGTTATTTATGTCTGAGTATTCAACTAGCTTGGAGGAAAGCGTATGCGCATCGAGATCACTTCGCTCTTGGACTTGGACGTTTATACTCAGAAAGGCATATTCGTGGGACGGGTGGACGATGCAGTGCTGGATATGGATAGGGAGACTGTGAGGGGCCTTGCTCTGGGAAACGTGAACAAGAACCTTTTCGATTTCAGAGGAAAAGGCATCGTCGTACCCTATGAAGGCGTCGCAGCTGTAGGGGACGTCGTCCTCATAAGACATCCTGCAACAAAGGAAAATGACGATGAAAAAAGAGATCGATAACCTGGAGATTTACGCCCACCTGAGGGTTCGATCACCCCTGATCATACGGGCCGATGGGAGGAGCTTTAGCAAACTGCTCTACGACGCCAAAAAGCCTTATGATCTGGATTTCGCATCTTCAATGGCCAAAGCCACCAGAACTTTCTTTGAAGAGTCAGGACTGAGATCGGATCTTGCGTTCACATTCTCTGACGAGATAAACCTCCTCTTCATGGAAGCGCCTTTCAACGGCCGCATCGAGAAGTTGGATTCGGTGATTGCAGGATTTCTCTCCGGTGCATTATCCCTATCTTTTGGCAAGATTGTCTCCATGGATGCAAGGACTGTTTCTCTTTGTCCGGGCGAGATAATTGAATATCTGGCTACAAGGCAAGACGAAACCTGGAGAAATCACGTATTTTCCTATGGATTTTATGGACTCATCGAAGATGGCCTCAACCCAAACCAGGCCATGAAACGAATGCGTGGGATGAAAGAGTCCGATATACACGAGATGCTGTTCCAACGTGGCATCAACCTGGCCAAGAATCCTGCATGGCAGAAGCGAGGTATCTTGATCTACAGAGACGAGATCGGGATCGTGGAAGAGTGGGAGCCACCTCTCTTCAGGTCCAAAGACGGAAGGAAACTCCTTTGGGATATCATCGGTGATTCGATTCCGGTTGGGTCAAACTTTCAGTCAAAATGATGGCAGACGGTCAATCACTTCAAATGCCCAAGCATGCGATCCAAAGCGCCTGGAAGACGATACCAATCAATTCTGTGCTCGCCTTCGCTGTCATGAACCACGCAAACGCCTTCTGAAGATGGCGCCCCTCGTCGAAAGTCTCGGTACCTTCGGACCAGATCTAAAGCCTCCTGAATCTCGACGAGACGGCGCTCTTTTATCAGAGCTGCCAGCCTGAAAGCTTCTTTTGGCCCTATCTCGTTGGAAAGACCTCTGCATTCTGAAAGAACCAGGCCTTCTTCCTCTAGGTAGAAGGGATAAGTCTTGCAAAGAAGCGGCCTTACGGGATAAATCTGGCATCCATAGTCCCCATAATATTGGCACCGTTCACCGTCTTTTCTCAGCCGCCACTCAAGGGTGTGAAAGTTCCCTTCAAAGTCCCATTCGCCTTCAGTTGGTGGTTCGACCACTTCCAGCCAGTTTTGGCCGGTCTTTTCCATGATCGCCCTCACTTCAAAGGGAAAGACTGCGACGCAGTTATCTTCTCCTCGACAGCATTCTCCACATTGAATGCACTCAAACCCCGCGTTCTGTATCGCTGCTGCCAGCTCCTCTGGCAAGATGCGTTTTGCCTCTTCGAGCTGGGAATATAGCTCGCCAGAGATCAGGTCTACTCTTTTGGACGTCATCTCCGGCAAACGTCCAGGAAGTTTTCGAGAACCTGGCTTCCAAATTCGGTATGTACAACTTCAGGATGCCACTGGACCCCATACAAGGGCCTTTCAATATGTCTCATGGCCTCGATTTCGCAGATATCAGACCTTGCCAGGACCTGGAACTTTTCCGGAAGCTCGACTACCTGATCTGAATGAGACGCCCAGGTCTTGATGGTCGGTGGCAGGCCCTTTAGAATATCGTCTTCTTCAAGTATTTCGACCTGAACTTCGGCGTATCCACCTACGTTTCCGGGTTGGACCTTTCCGCCGAAGGTCTCGCCCATGAGCTGCATCCCAAGACATATTCCCAAGATTGGTATCTCCAAATCTTTTAAGTATTCGCGACAGATTCCAGCTCGGTCGAGAGTGGGACCTCCTCCTAGTACCAGACCGTCTGCCTCGATCTTTTCGATTGGGGTTTGATTGGAGATCATTTTCGTCTGGGCCATATCTCTTAAACTTCTCACGATGAGGTGATTGAACTGGCCATAGTTGTTGACGACTAATACTAACATCTCAACCTCGTTATGTCCGATTTTTCCGTCCTATAATAGTGTTTGACGGCACCGTTAGGGACAAATACCAAATTCTTATGGCCATTATATTTATCCTATTCGTATCGCTAAACACCATTCTGGCGAGAACAAATTAGT
>CAZXBV010000025.1:7353-10777 GCA_964639155.1 uncultured Methanotrichaceae archaeon | reverse complement strand
AAAATAAAATTATAGTCAAGATATGTGGCACTCAATATATGCACTGCTAAATTGGTAACTTGGCCACTTTCGCTTTGCATGATGTGGGGGACTTTTGCTACCCCACACCCGCTTTTAGAGCGTAGTGACTATCACGCTTGTCTGCTTCTGCTGGCCCGAGGAATCAGTCACAAAGAGGACTACCACATGACGGCCTTTGCTCGTCTCTGAAGAACGAAGCTTAAAAGAGCTTTTTGTGGATATCACTCCATCCAAGCCAGTGGACCATCGATAGGTGTAGGGCCTCTTGCCACCCTCTATCGAGCTTTCGAACTCGATCTCATCGTCACCTGATACTACCGTGCCGGTCTTGGGCGAAGTTATGGCCACCACAAGATCGGGCACCGCCTCGGCACCCTCTCCAGACGTGGTTTCGCCCTGATCTGCGCAGCCAGCAAAAAGACAAGCTACCGCGCACACCAGCAGTGCAATCAGCGTTGAAGTTTTCATGACCGTGATAAAATGCAAAACTCTGGAGAAATTAATCCTCCAGGAGTTCGTCTACCATCTTCTTGACTGCTAAGACTGCAGGTGAGTCGTCTGGCAAATCGAAGACGGTCTTTCCCTCGTAGGCAACCTCTGCAAAGTACTCGTCTTGGGGTATGGCCCCTAGATACTTGAACCCCAGACTTTCTGCGGCCTCTTTGATCTTGTCTAGCATCTCTGGACTGGTCCGATTGGCCACTACATAATAGTTTTCGATATCCGCCTTGACCTCTCTTGCCACATCTTGTATGCGTTTCAGAGTGTCAAGACTAACTTTGCTCGCATCAGTAACTATTATGGCGTTGTTGATTCTGCCCGAGGTCTTGCGGGCGATATGTTCCACGCCTGCCTCGCAGTCCATGAGTAGATACTCGTAAGTGTCACCATCGATGATCGATCTGAATACTGCCTGGAGTAGATCGTTAATTGCGCAGTAGCATCCTTCGCCTTCGCCTCGGCCCATGATCAACATGTCATAGCCGTTCTGCTCTCCTTCCATCAGGAGCGCTTCAAAGAGACGCTGGAAAACTTCAAGTCCAGTCAGCTCAGGGCTCTGCTCTCGCTGCTTCTTGTATCGATCAAGCATATCGGCGATGCTGGGCGTATCCTCTGCGCCAAGTAGACAGGCCAGACATTCGTTGGGGTCGGCATCGGCGACCAGAACTTCTCCTTGGCCACGCCTGGTCAGCTCCCTTAGGATAAGGGCCGTCAGGGTGGTCTTACCGGTTCCACCCTTGCCGAAGAATCCCATCACTTTCATGCTGCCACCGGCTCTCCGATAACTTCGGTTTTTCTGATCTCAACTCTGCGGAGCGGGTAGATTGCTTTTGCGTTCTTGTATATGTCCAAGGAAAGCCTGCCCAGAACGATCTCCTGGATGAACTGGGCCATGTCCATCGTCTTCGCCTTCTCTTGAATAAGAACGGTAGCGACCTCTCGTATCGATTTTACCTGAGTGGTCTTAGCCCTCTTAACTGTGAAACAGCTAGGCTTGACTCTGACTCTGTAGCCGTCGCTGGTGATGACATCGATAATGGTATCGATCCTGGACGTTCTCCTCTTGACCAAGGATCTCACGTAGTCGGAGGTCAGCTCGTGACCGACGAACTTCGTGTAGGCGGAATCACCAGCAATCTGGTCCACCTTGAATTTGAGCTTGATATTCTGTTTGGAGAAATTGTTAGTCAGTTCTCCCAAGGTGGTCTCGATGATTCTGCCCACCACGTTTTTGGGATCGCTAGCCACGGTCTCACCGACCTGAGACTTTCCAAACATGTCTGGTCCTATGATCTTATACCACTCTTTGGACTTAGCTTTCCTGCTGTCGGACTTCCTCTTCATCCTTCTAGCCAATAAACATCCTCCGGGAAGATTAAATTCTCCAGGTTAGACCCAAGCTTACTGTATATAAAGAGATCGCCACCTCTATCCAATAAGTTACGGGTTCCAAACGTAGACGTAGATGTAGTTGCTCCAGTCGCCGCATTGATAGCAGAGAAAGTGCCACCCTGGCGTATCGCTATGGAACCAAGACGAGAACCATCCAGCCTTCTTGTATCCGAAGTTCTTGACCTCGGGATTTGAGAACCGTCCTGCACCGCAAGGTCGCCACTCAAAGGACCAGTAGATTCCAGGCTTCCTTGTCTGAGACCAGAGCTGGAGCCATTCGCCCTGCCGGACGCTCGTTACGGTGTTTAGCTTGTTGGGCCAGGTCTGAACGTAGTACTCGTTATATTTCGAGGCAACCATTTTGGTGTAGACCAATGACATGTCAGTGGCGCATTGGAGATTGGTAGGCGTGTAGCAACCGCCTGTCGATCCCGCAGTTCCAGCGGTGCTTCCTGTGTAACTTCCAGATCCGGTGGGATTTGAGCTGTAACAGCTACCGGAAGCTTGGTATTCTGGTGCAACCAGCCGAAGGGCGGTGGGTGTCTGCCCTTCTGAGCAGGGATCTGGTGGTGTAGGCATGCCAGTGCCCATCGATGTAGTGGTGTAACCTTTGCTCTGTGGCAAAGTGGAATATGTGGTTGGCGAAGTATAAGCATACTGCGTAGTTGTGGGCGTCGCATAGGACGAAGTGGGGTAAGTGGAGTAAGTAGTCTGTGTGCTATAAGGTGTGGATGCAGATGCAGACGTGGCATAAGGAGTGGCCGCGTACATGTTATATCCGCCCTCTGGCCAGACATAGATGTAGACATAATTGCTGGTGTGTTCGCATTGGTAGCAGATTACGTGCCAGCCAGAAATGTCTCCCTTGAACCATCCTTTCATGTAGCCAGACCAAGTCCAGGACCACCAATTCACTTGGGGTGTGGACTTGCTAGGGTACCATTCGTAGACGAAGAAGTTTCCTGTATACGCAGTCTTGGCCCAGAGTGGAAGATGGCCGCCGTATTTACATCCAGCAACGGTGGAAAGACCCTCTGAGGTCTGGATATAAAGTTTGTTCAGAGTGGTGACTGATCCTGGCCAGTACCAAGAACCAGAGTTTTCTTCTGATACGCTATCCATTTTTTGGCGGACCATCTCAGGTGGCGTTGCAGACCTGAAGCTTACACAGTCGTCTGGTGACAATGAATCTTCTGTTGGAACCCCCAAGTTCAGTTCTGTTGGCGAGAATCCGTCTTCATAAGGACCCCCGATGGAAGGCGCCTTTGGACTTAAGTCAGACACCTGGGCATACGTCTCGATCCCCATGGCCGTAGCACTCTCAGCCAATCCTATCGCCCCAAATGCGGGCGGCACAAAAAAGAGAAACACAATCAGAACGCAAGTAATCAATTTCATCAAAATCCCCTAATCCCCCTAACCTGTATCTTTCTCTCTAAATATGGCTATGGTAGTGCTACCTATATCTATTTAACAGTTTTCTTTTCTGTTTGACGTAGAACCTTAAAAT
>CAZXBV010000025.1:1495-7253 GCA_964639155.1 uncultured Methanotrichaceae archaeon | reverse complement strand
GGAGTAGTCACAACGAGGTGAAAAAAGATGGCCTTGATTAGCTGGGTAATAGGTGGATTAATCACAATTGTGGTGCTTGCGATGTTGATAGGTATCTTCGGCGTATTTCTTTACGATCAGGTGGCTTCGACCTATAAGTCGATCGCCTCTGCGATGGGACAACTCAAAGGCGGCTTGAAAAAACCCTGATTCCAGTCTTTTTCAGTAACTTGGGATCGCCCTCATTTTGAGGTGGGCCTTAGATATTTACTCGAAGGTTACGTACTGCTCAAAGCTGCTTTCGCCTCTGGCATAGCCCTCATGCCACCCAGACGGCACCGGCATCTTCGCGTAGAGCTGATCTCTCCAGGCTTCAAGGAGGCGGACATCTTTGCCCATGAAAGTGGCAGCGCAAGTGGCAGATCCTCCTGAGGTCTCTGAAAGCGTCTTCAACCATTGATATCCCTCATCCGATCTGAGCAGATGGTGATCCAGGATCAGGGTTTCCACGTTTAGAGCCAGCCTTTTTGCACACTTCCATGCATACTTTCGCGCCTTTTGATCTATTTTGGGCAGATACAAAGGCGGCCCTGAGGCGAGGACGATTGTAGGTTCCCACTCCAGTATCGTTGTGATTGCGCCATCGTCCAGGAGTTGAATATCCGATGCGTGAACAAATACTTCGTCACCTTCTTGAATGCGGGTCATCATCACGGTGCCAAGTCCCGTCCTTTGAGATCCATGCGGAACTGATCGAGAAAAGCTCATGATCCCTTCTGTCTGGTTTTCTGAGTCCGGCAGGATTCTTCCTAAGAATTGCGAAAGATCTATCCAACGTTGGACTGCCAGATTGGATATGTCGTGGGGGCCCTTGCACCAAAGGCTGACGTCGTCGAGGGGCGGGATTTCGCGCAAGGAGAGCTGATAAGGGTTTGCATCTGCTAAAGGTATGTGATCGCCATGATAGTGGCTTATTACAACGTCGGTTGCTTCTTTGAGGGCAGTAACGATTTTCTTTTTGACCTGGCATCCCTCCGCGACTTGGTGTGGATGAGGAAGCTTTCCATGTCGCAGATATCCCAGAGCAACACCTGGATCGATCACGATATTGCGCCCATCGGTCTTCACAACACAAGATAGACCCCTCACGCCCAACGATTCGGTGCCGAGTATTTCTATATCCATGAATATTTTCCCTTCTTTTTATCTAGAATTTTCTTTCTGCCTAGAATCTTCTTGGCGTCGTAATGGGGATTCGTCGGTCATCAGTTAAGGAGTTTGAGCTACATAGTCGAGTGAGGATTAGTAGCTGATTTGTGCATTCGTCCAGACCGCACAATATTTAGCACTTGGAAGGTTAAGAGTCGGGGAGTTGAAGTTGGGATGGTGGTTTTGTTGAAGACGATCATGATTTCTGGACGCACTCTGGGACAGGGCGCAACCTGTGAGTCTAAAACGTCGTCAGAGTTTTTCAAGGCGACGTCATTTTGTTCCCTTTCAGAGGGCGATTACAACAATTTGAGGATCAAGGAGGGCGAAAACGTCCTCGTGACCGCACCCTTCGGCCAGGTAGTAGTCTCGGCCCAAACCGACGACGGCCTGCCCCCGGGCGTCATCTTCATACCGATGGGGCCCTGGGCCAATGTTCTGGTTGGCCCAGACACTGGAGGATGTGGAACCCCCCAATACAAGGGCATCGAAGTTGAAGTTGAGGCCACGGATATGAAGGTCAAAGACGTGCGTGAGCTGTTCGCCGATCTGGACAAGGCCGAAAGGAAGGTGAGATCGTGATAATAGAAGACGTTCTTTGCCCATTCTGCGGTTGCCTTTGTGACGACATCAAAGTAGAGGTAGAAGAAAACCAGATCGTTGGTGTCAAGAGAGCTTGCAGGCTTGGATCCAGCAAGATAAGAGGACACGAGAGGATAAAGGCTCCAATGATCAGAGTGGACGGAAAGCTCGTGGAGACAACATACGAGGACGCCTACGAGAAAGCAGCTCGAATCCTTCTCAATGCGAAAAGGCCCCTCCTTTATGGCTGGTGTTCTACGGTCTGTGAAGCCCAGAAGAAGGGCGTCCTTCTCGCCGAGGAGTTAGGTGCGATCATCGATTCCACTGCTACGGTTTGCCATGGACCTTCAATCATAGGGATTGAAGAAAAGGGGCTTGCCGGATCTACCCTGGGCCAGATCAAGAACAGGGCTGACCTGATAGTTTTCTGGGGCTCTAACCCCGGCGAGGCTCATCCGAGGCACGCACAGAGGTACTCATCCAATTCACAGGGAAAATACACACCAGAAGGGCGAAAAGGCAGAAAAGTCATAGTTGTGGACGTGAGAAGAACTAGGACAGCCAAAAACGCAGACAAGTTCATCCAGATAAGACCTGGTACCGATTATGAGATAATCTCCGCTCTTCGGATGATCGTTGCTGGAAAGGGCGACACTTTGCCAGAACATATAGCTGGTGTCTCCAAAGCCGATCTTGAAGAGGTTGCAGAGATGATGAAATCTGCGAGGTTTGGCTCCTTCCTCTTTGGCCTGGGGTTGACGCACACCCGGGGCCGGTACAAGAACATCGATAACGCCCTCTCTCTGGTTGCGGCTCTGAACAGCCACACAAAGTTCGTGGTGATGGCCATGAGAGGCCACTACAACGTGACCGGATTTGGCCAGGTTTGCGCTTGGGAGACTGGCTTTCCCATGTCAGTCGATTTCTCTCGGGGAATGCCTTACTTCAATCCCGGAGAAACCGCTGCCTGTGACGTTTTAGGGAGACGAGAGACCGATGCCATGTTGGTGATTGCAGGAGATCCTGCATCCAATTTCCCCAAGACGGTGGTTGAGGGGATGGCAGATATCCCAGTGATACAGATCGATCCTTTCGAAAACCCTACCACTTATCTTTCTGATGTGGTCATACCCAGCGCCGTCGCAGGGGTCGAGGTTGAAGGTACGGCTTACAGGATGGACGGGTTATCGCTGAGAATGAAAAAGTTGGTGGATTCAGAATATCCCAGCGACGAAGAAATCCTAGCGAACATTCTGGAGTGTGTGAGGAGGCTTCGAGATGATAATTAAGGGCGGAACCGTCTACGATCCTACAAACGGGATCTTTGGCGAAGAGATGGACATCTCCATCGAGAACGGAAAGGTAGTCGAGAAGGCCAAAACGGGCGATGTGATAGATGCAAAGGGCCTTTTGGTTATGCCAGGAGGAGTAGATGCACACGCCCACATCGCAGGGGCCAAGGTCAACACAGGAAGGATCATGCGGCCGGAAGACGGAAGGCGGGGTCTTGAACCAAAGACAAAGCTGCTCAGACCCTCGACTGGCTACACAGTCCCCAACTGTTATGCGATGGGATACAGGTACGCCCGCCTGGGTTACACCACCACCTTTGAAGCTGCAACTCCAATCATCGAGTCAAGACACACTCACGAAGAGCTAGAAGAGATCCCGATCATCGACAAAGGCGCGCTCACCCTCTTTGGCAACAACTGGGAAGTTTTAGAATGCGCCCGCGATGGCGACATCGACAAGTTGGCGGCTTACATCTCTTGGGGACTTAGGGCGAGTCGAGGTTACGGCGTGAAGGTCGTAAACCCCGGCGGCGGTGAAGCCTGGGGATTTGGAGGAAACGTCACCGGTCTAGACGATCCAGTGCCCGACTTCGATGTGACCCCGCGAGAGATCATAAGGTCGCTCATGAAGGCAAACGAGATGTTGAGGCTTCCTCATTCAGTCCACCTTCACACAAACAACCTGGGAAAACCTGGAAACTATGCCACCACCCTTGAGACGCTAAAAGCGGTAGAAGATATTGCGTCTTCGATGGATCGACAGGTCCTTCACATAACCCACATGCAGTTCAGCGCTTATGGTGGGACTGGTTGGCGAGACTTCGAGTCCAAAGCGCCCGAGATTGCAGATTACTTCAACAAACACGACCAGTTCACCATGGATATGGGCCAGTTGATATTCGGAAGCGCCACCACCATGACGGCCGACGCGCCTCTTGAATACGCCAACGCAAGGTTGCTTCATGCAAAATGGTCCAACCACGACATCGAGCTTGAAGAGTCAAGCGGCGTTGTGCCTTTGTCCTACGGGCGAAAGATGCCCATAAACGCGATCCAATGGGCGATTGGACTAGAGCTGGCTCTGCTCACCGAAAGCCCCTGGAAGATCTTGATGACGACAGATCATCCCAACGGAGGTCCTTTCGTCAACTATCCAGAGGTTATGACTCTCTTGATGAGCAAGCCAAAGAGAGACGAGGAGATCGCCACCTTGCACAGTCTGGTCCCGAAAAGGTCGACCCTTGCCACTCTTGATAGAGAGTTGGACTGGGGCGAGATCGCCATAATGACGAGGGCGGCCCCTGCCAAGATCTTGGGTCTGAAGGACAAAGGTCACCTGGGCATTGGTGCCGATGCTGATGTCACCATATACAACTTGAACCCTGAGAAGATCGATCCATCCAAAGATTACAAGAAGGTAAAAGAGGCATTCTCATTGGCCAAATACAACGTCAAAGGTGGCGAAGTGGTTGTCAAAGACGGCGAGATCGTCTCCTTGCCACAGGGCAGGACCTATTGGGTCGATGCGACCGTACCCGAAGAGCACGCTTTGAGGGTTGAAGCAGACCTTGTAGATAAGTTTACTAAGTATTACAGCATCCAGAAGTCCAACTACATGGTCCAAGACGCTTATGTGACAAATCCCATGGTGGTCAAGGCAGGGGTGATCTAGATGAGAGAGATCGTGATAACGCCCTTAAAGACGTTCAGCATACCAATCGAAGCCGAGAAGATATGTCCCAACATCGTTTCTTCTTTGACCTTAAAGGAGATCGAAGGGATCGAAGTCTGGGAAGGAAACCGGAAGATGCCCTTATCAGATCTGTTCCGGATCTCAGGAGACGAGGGTTCCACATCGCCAGAAGATACCCTGATCAGTCTCAAGGGCGACTTTTCTCGGGTTAAGAGGCTTGGCGAAAAGATGAGCGCAGGCGAGGTAGTTGTCGAAGGCAACGCTGGAATGCATGCTGGAAACAGCATGACCGGTGGCGAAATGACTATAAAGGGCGATGCTGCCGATTGGTTAGGACGAGAGATGCGCGGCGGCCTGATCACAGTCAAGGGCAACGCCGCAAACTACGTCGGTTCAGGATACAGAGGCGAAAGCTGCGGGATGCGCGGCGGCGAGATCGCAATCGAAGGTTCGGCAGGAGACTACCTGGCTGAACACATGTGCGGAGGCAAGATCGCGGTCGAAGGCGATGTCGGAGACTTTCCCGGCGCTTCCAACCGGGGCGGGACAATTCATATAGGCGGAAACGCTTACCTGCCCGGCGCAGAGATGGCCAGCGGGACCATAATTGTCAAGGGACGTGCAAGAGTGCTCCCATCTTATCAGCTCGAAGGGACCGTGGGGCTTGAAGGCATGACCCTAAAGAAGTTTTTGGGCGATCTGGTGGACAACGGCAAAGGGAACCTCTATGCCGCCTCTGTAGAATAACAGCCAGCGTGATAAGTGAGTACTGAATCAATTGGTGTTAAAATCATGATAATTTTGAGGTGTTCGGATTGATCGATCGCAGCAGAATTCTGGAAATTTTGGATGGATATGACCTGCGAAACCCCATGATAGGGGCTATCGCGTCTCATTCGGCTTTGGACACCTGTGATGGTGCCATCGAAGAGGGTTTCAAAACCCTGGCAGTTTGCCAGAAAGGAAGAGAGAAGACCTACGCCCAGTATTTCAGAACCAATCG
>CAZXBV010000025.1:0-1395 GCA_964639155.1 uncultured Methanotrichaceae archaeon | reverse complement strand
ATGGTGAAACTTCCCCACGCCGTCAAGACCCTGGAGCGAGGTTTCTTCACAGCGGCAGATTACGATGAGTACTGCAAAAAGTCTGAGGCGTTGTTGAAACAAGGCGTAATCGATCAAGACGGCCTTGAGCTTGCCAGGATCGAGCGGTACGTAATCGGGCCGGTCTTCAACCTGGATTTCTTCTACTCGCCCCTCACTGAGAAGATCGAGCTTCTTGGAATTGACTGGAGGTTTGAGTCGAGCCTCGACGGTCACGTAAGGTTACCTGCGCCACAGCAATTGGCTTTGAACGAGGACCAGATCAACCCAGAGTACACCGTCTGCGGCCACAACTCTGCAACTCTTCGTGAGTCGCTTCTGGACAAGGCATTTGAGCTGGCCGAAAAGTACGTGGCTGCCACCAAAAAGTATTACAGTCCCGGCATCATAGGTCCTTTCTGTCTTCAGACTTGTGTCGATAAGGACTTGAACTTCTACATCTATGACGTTGCTCCAAGAATCGGAGGTGGAACCAACGTCCACATGGCAGTCGGCCACCCCTATGGTAACGCTCTGTGGCGGACCAGCATGAGCACGGGAAGAAGGCTCATGCGAGAAGTTAAGATGGCTCTTGACAGCGACGAGCTGGACAAGATCGTAACTTGAACGATAGCAAGATCTTAACCTAACCTATATTTTTTGCTGGGTTCTCATGTCTGAGATGGATGAAATGCAAACGATGCCTGAGAAGAAGCATCCAAAGAAGCTCCAAAAGACGCTGGATCGATTGAGAGTGGAGGGAGATGAGTCTCTCTTCGCCTTCTCAGCTGTTCCCCGAAGGTATCAGAGCGAACAGAGCGTGGCCATGGCCAGGATAGGGGTTCTTGACGAAAAGAGGATCAACACCTGGCTGGTGGTTACCCAAGATAACCTGATATTCATAAGGGGCGGTTTATTGAGGAACAAAGTGGACAAATTCCCTATGGGCAACATTGACGATGTCGAGTACGTGAAGGAGTTTCAGGATAACACCATAAAGATAAAGATCAAAGATGCCGCCGAGAACGTGAGGTTTTACGACGAGCTTGACGGGATCCAGTTCTACAAGTATATCAAAGAATATATCAAGGGTAGACGTGGAGAATGAGACCGATGAGGCTCCAGGTGGTGGCCCACTGTCTCCTCAACCCTCACGCCAGGCTGAAGGGGATCAGGCCGCCGATCTTCGATCCAGAACCGCCCTTGATCCAACTTCCCTGTCCTGAAGCTGGCTACCTTGGACTCGATCGGTGGGCGGTCACCAAGAACCAGATCGATATCCCCAACTACAGGCGCTATTGTCGTGAAGTTTTCGAGCATCAGGCAGACTTGATCGAGCAGTTTGCTCAAAAAGGGTTCGCAATTGAGATCGTGGGC
>CAZXBV010000024.1:2147-10810 GCA_964639155.1 uncultured Methanotrichaceae archaeon | reverse complement strand
AATCTTTCCCCGTATAGTGTTTGACGTATTGTGTTTATAGTGCTTAACGACACTTTTCGGACAAATCTCTAACTCGTAAGAGTTTGAGATTTTGGCTTATTCGTATCGTTAAACACTAATCCTGCCGATGAATGGGGCGCCCGGCCCTGTAGGCCTGTTCTGTCGTGTCCACCACAAGCGATATCAGGTCCTCTGGCCGGTTGATGTAATAGACCGCACCTAGGCTCTTTAGGGCGTCTTCGACCTGTCGGTTCTTGTTTGCCTCATCGATGCAGAAGAGGACGAACTGGCCCAATCTTGACGCCTCTTCGATCTTGTCCCATTCCCGGTAAAGGTTCTGGATATGAGTGTCAGTTATGCACAATATGAGACAATCCTTTCGACTTTTTGCGAACTTCAAGATCTCTTCGCCAGGAATGTGGGTCCTCGAACCAAGATGCTGGACCAAGATGTCCTCGACTGCACCAAGATCTCGGGTCCAGCCCTGAAAGACGAGCCGATCGCTGAAACTTATGGCGGCAATCTCTGCACCCTGAGAATGGGCAAACTGACTCGCCTTGAAGGCCGCCAAAGTGGCGGCGTGAGTCTTTGTCCCTCTATCGTGGCCGCCCATCGAGCCGCTACTGTCCAGAACCACCAGAAGATCGGGGACCTTTTCAGAGCCCGCCATCATCTCGCAGCATTCATGTTCTCGCCGGTAGGTGGTAACGCCGGGAATGAGCTTTGGCGCCAAGCTCAGGGAATATGGAACATCCAGCTCCGAAGGAGGGTCCGTGAACCTCCACTTGATCAGGCCTGCCGGGTACCAACTTTCCCTCAGATTTCGTGACGGGAGGATCACGATATTGTAGCTCTGGTCCCGATACCACCTCTTGAGGTTGCCATCAATCCCCAACACCCTCAAACAGTCGCGGTACTCGTCAGGCTCAAGATCCGATGCAAGGCCCAGAAGCGGCGCGACATTGGCAGATCCTCCTAGCCCCTCTTGCGAAGGGATCTCGCCTTGGCCCAATACGCCAGGTTCTAGGGGCTCTAAGATCCGGGCCATCTGCTGACACTGCCTCGGCCACTTGGACCTATCCGAGATGCCCCAGCCGAATACCTCTAGGAGCTTCTCTGATTCGGGCCTGTTCGACGAGGGAAGGTCCAAGTCCCAATACCGCCCAAGAAAGCCAAGGATAACTTCGTCCAGGGAAGATAAGTCGCCGCGTTTTGCAAAATGCTTCCAGCCAAGGAAAACCTTCTCTTCGTCTTCTTCGCTTCGTTCCAGCCGGAACGTGTCCACGACGATGTCTGAAAATAGGTTCACCATCTCTCTTGCCCTTGTGGGCTTTGGCTTTTCGAGTCCCTTTAGGGCTGCAAGTGCGAGATTTGCGGCAGTCTCAAGTGATCGTGGGCAGAATATGTAGTGAGCTATAAGGTGATCGAAGATGTTTTCGATATAGAGCGCGCCCTTTTCGATGTCGTCTTTGCCGACTTCGATATGATAGTTTTGGAACGGAAACTCGCCGTTTTCTGGCGCGCCTATCCTTGGCCTTGGAAGAGGCGGTCGATGCCAGTTGCCTCTGGCGCGCTCCCAGATTTCAATCAGATGTTCTTCTGAAGATCTTTCCTCCAACCTTTTCTGCCCCCACCTCAGGCCCGTATCCTTTGGCCACGATCCTGCCGCCTTTCATCCGCCAGCCCGCTTTCGATCCGGCCATTCCACCAACCGATATCTCACCACCGCTCATCATCAGACCCAGGTACTCTCCAGCGTTCCCGTTTACGCGAATTTTTCCAGAATGCATCAACCAGCCGCACCTGAGACCGGATCGGCCTTTGACCAATATGTTGCCGCCAGAATTTCCAACGCCCACGTAATTACCAGAATCGCCCTTGACCACGCCCCAACCTCCTTTCATGTTCCTGAAGGCGTAATCTTTGCACGAAGGTGCCGCGATCCCGCCGCCTTCCATCTCTTGGCCTAGGTAGTGGCCAGCACCAACTTCGAGCACGATCCTGCCGCCTCGCATCCTTTCGCCCACATGATCTGGCGGCGTTTTCATCCCAGCTCTTGCTTTCAGGACGATAACGCCACAATTCATCTCGGCGCCTGCAAAGTTACCGGCAGCCAAATTCAAAGGCTCGCTGGATCGTTCTGCTGCAATGCCAGATAAGTAGCCCCAAATCTTCTCTTCTCTTAAATTCAGAGGAGACGCAGATTCGATCAGGCCAAATATGGCACCACTGAAAGGGACAAGCTCTTCGACTTCATTCCTAGTGGGCTTTTCGCCGAGCCTCTGGACGAAGTCTTCAAAACCCAACACGAATTCGCCAGTCTTCTTTTCGATCCTCTTTATCTCCCTGACTTTGCCGCCGTAAGCGTCACTCATGAAACCTTTCAGCGTCAAAGCATCCTCTCCAACGCTCTTATGTAATCGAGCCTGGCTATTGGGTCATCATACTCAGAAAGTTCTTCGATCGCCTTTTCAGGCGAGATCTCGCCATCGATGGCTCTTGCAAAAGTCACGTTCATCTCGCCTCTCTCGTTTAACGTCCGGTTGATGCTCTTTTCCACGAGATCTCGAACGTACTCAAGCCTTTTTGCTCCGTAGTAGGGCGGTCGCTCCAAAAGGGTCCGATTCGGCGTGACTCGATGCCAGAGGATGTAAGGTGCGACAACCCTCAGAACCTCGATCTTGGGCTCATCAGAGAGCCTGAAAAGATACGCTATAGCCTTCGTGTAGAGTCTCAAGTCCTGTCTTGCCCGATCGGACAATCCTTCGTCCACCTGCCAGCAGCACACTTCTGGGTTGTTGAAGTAGTGACATTCGGCGCAAAGTCCCCTGCTCGGTTTGGCACTTCCCGAAAGTTGGGTCTTATCGTAAGAAGGTGCCCGTTCGCATAAGGTGAAGTCCCGAAGAAGTGTAATTATGGCAAGCTCCGTTTGGCTGTCCAGTGGTACCTGGTCCACGAGGTCTGGCAAGCTTTCGAACTCGTCTTTTGAAAGACGGGGAAGAAGATCTGCAAGTTCCCATACATCTCGTTCTCTTTTGGCAAGAGCTAGACTTGCAAGAAAGTCTGGCTGAGTTGCCGGCACCGAAACCGAGATCCTGTCAAGAAGGGCTTCGTCCAAAGGATAAGTGGAGCTGAAATCTGGGTTCATGGTGGCAAAGTAGCAAGTATCGCCAAGCTCCAGAGTCTTTCCTGCATAGCTCACCTTTCTCTTCTGTAAAAGCTCCAAAAACAGGTTCTGTTTTCCCGAGGGGAACCGGTTGATCTCGTTGATCACTTTCCACTGGGACCTGGCCCAAGGAGTCCAGAGCACCTCGATTGGCTCGTTGCCAGAAGATGCCAAAGATGCAGAAGTGCAAGACCACTGGCGCGGATCGATGAACCCTACGATCTTCTCTTCGGTCTGTTCTGGATGGCCGGTGACCATTAGGTTTTCCACATGGTCGAAGTCCTGGCCTGTGAAGGCGCATCCCAGCAAGTTGACCAGAGTGGTCTTGTTTGCGCCCATCCCGCCATAAAGCAAGGCGACCCTGTTTCTCACGCAAGCGTTGGCGATTGTGAAGTAGAGTTGAGAGTTTGCGCCGCGGTCACCAATCCGAAGGTCGTTTTGTCCAACATGAAGGCGCAGCTCTTCCAAGGACTCAACGAGCTCGTCTATCTTGTCCAGAGCAGACATACGATTGGATGGGTGTGCGAGATCATACTTAAACCAGACGAAATACGAGGCGAAAAGGGAGAAGAAAGCGATCTTTGATCAGTCATTTCTCCTCCTCGCGATAAACCAAGTCTTGGGCATATTCGTAAAGCAATGGATAACGTCTCTGATGTTCCGGATTTTCGAAGACGTTCAAAGCTTCTTCGTAAGCGTTGGTAGACCTGTTTTGATTTGTTTCCTCGTCCCTGAATTCAGCAAGCTTGCCGTAGACGAGCCCAAGGCAAAGCTGGGTCTTTGCGTAATCGATTGGGTGGTCTTCAATGGTGTAAACCTTGAGTGCCTCGTTGCAGGCTTCAATCGACCTTTCCAGGTTGGATTCGGTGTCTCTAAAGTCAGAGAGGTTGCCATAAACAAGACCGAGGTTCCATTGGACCTTTGCATAATCGATTGGGTAATCTTCGATGGTGTAGACCCAAAGGGCACCTCTGTAGGCTTCGATCGACCTGTTCAAGTTATATTCTGGATATTTGGTGTATGAAAGGCGGACGTATCCATCTCCCAGATCGTTTTCAACCTTTGCGTAATCTATTGGGTAATCCTCGATGGTGTAGACACAAAGAGCGTCTTCGTAAGCTTCGATTGACCGTTCCAGGTTTGTTTCCTCATCTTTGATCTTTGATAGGTCGCTGTAGGCACCGCCGAGGTTGTTTTTAGTCGCTGCGTAATCGATAGGATAGTCTTCGAAGATGTAGACGCAAAGAGCTTCCTTGTAGGCTTCAATTGATCTGTTCAGGTTATATTCTGCGTCTTTAGAATAGGAAAGTTCCCAATAGCTTCCACCAAGGTAAATTTGGGTCGTTGCATAGCCCGTTGGATCGTCTTCAGAAGTGTATACTCTAAGAGCTTCTTCATAGGCCTCGATCGACCGTCCTAGATTTTCGGTTCGGTTTTCTGCGTAAGACAAGTGAACATATGCAAGTCCAAGATTGAGGTTCACCTTTGCATAATCTGTTGGACTGTCTTTGAACGTGTAAACCTTGAGGGCTTCTTTGTAAGCTCCAAACGAACGTTCCAGATTTTCGTTCTCGTCTCTGATATAAGAAAGATAACTGTAGGCGATCCCGAGGTTAAGATTCGTCTTTGCATAACCATCTGGATAAGTCTCGTAAGTATACGCTTTGAGGGTGTCTTCATAGGTTTCGATCGCTTTGTCTAAGTTTGCTTCTTCGTCTCTGACATAAGAAAGACTGGTGTGGGCAATCCCGAGGTTAAGATTCGTCTTTGCATAGTCGAGGGGGTCTTCTTCAAAGGTGTAAACTCGGAGGGCCTCGTTGTAAGCGTCGGTCGCCTTGTTCAGGTTTGTTTCTTTGTCAGACATATAGGAAAGACGAGCGTAAGCGCCGCCTATGTTGTTCTGGGTATTTGCATATTCGATCGGGTCCGCTTTGAAGGTGAAGACTCGAAGAGCGCTTCTGTAGGCTTTGATAGCTTCGTTCAAGTTGTATTCTGTGTCATCGGTATCGGAGAGGCGAACGTGGGCATTTCCGAGGTTCCATTGGGTCTTTGCATAATCTATCGGATAGTCCTCGAAGGTGTATATTCCAAGGGCCTCGTTGTAGGCTTCAATAGACTTTTTCAGGTTAAATTCCAGGTCTCTAACCTCGGAGAGTTGTTGGTAGGTGTATCCAGTGTTGAACTGGTATTCAGCGATGTCTTCATACAGATCAATCACTTTATCGTATGCCAGGTATTCTGTGCATGCGCCCACATCAAAGAACTGTAGAGACAACAATGCCAATATGATTAACGTTCTGTTCGCGTTTGCCTTCGTACTCATCCCCCCAATCGTTAACATTTATAAGATGAGCCTCAAATATGTTTTGCCCATCAGTTCATGGCGTAGATGGGCGTTAAGCTTATCGCACGAATAACTCTGGCCAGATACATTGGCTCTGCCAAAGTAGCAAAGTGGCCACGAAGAGATAAAAAAAAGTGAATCTTACGCACCATAACTTATGGAGTTTCACTTGTTTCCTCGATGGCCAAACTGTACTGAAATTCGCTTCCGCCCCAGTAAGACGATTCCACTGATACGTAATATATTCCAGGAGTCAGCTCTCGTTCGATCAAGCTCCAGTATTCGCTGCCGCCATCGTCGTCCCAGTCGATTTCTTCTTCAGATTCATCGTAAAGAGCGATATAAGAATCTCCACTGGCAGTGCCAAAAACCTCTATCGTCACCACTGCGGTTTCGTTTATTTCAAATAGATAGTGATCGATATCATCATAGGGGAATATGCAACCTTCCTGTAAGAGTCCTTCTTTGTCGAGTGCGCCAAGGGTTATAGCATATTCGAAATCGTCGTTTGGCTCGGTTTCACATCTAACAGTGGCAGAGACGATCGCTAAGACGTAGCCAGGTATAGTGTCATAGATGGAATAACCTTCCACCCGGACCGCATAGGATCCTTCACCGATGTATGTCACAATTTGATCTTCGTTAAGATCTATTGGAATATATAATCCTTCGGTCTCGTTATACTCGTAGAGAACCAGCTCGGTGCCGATACCGTCGGATATGGGGACGAATATGTTAGCGTAACCTTCAGTGTCGCTTGAAACATCGAACCTGTAAAAGTCTATGTCTGCCATGGGATCGATCGAACCGGATAGAACTATGCAACGATCCAAAAGGCCCAGGTTATTGGCCTCTGATACGCAGTCATTCGGCTCAGTCTCGAAGTTCTTCCCGATCACGAGCACGTAATCCAAAGTCGAAAGATCGCCCGAGTCAACCCGGATCAGATAGCTGCCTGGATCCAGCGCCCTTTGGAGAGAAATCTCTCCTGAATCGATGTAGCTTTCGTTCTGATCTTGAACGATCAATCGAAAGTTCGCCCCAGGATCCAAGCCAGATTCGATGGCAGAGATAGTAAGCCCCATCGCCTCTTCAACTTCTAACCTGAACCAATCGATGTCACCAGGATAATCCAAAGATGTCTCATACGACACGACCGGATTTTGGGCGCTGATCGTCCCAAGGTCGATTACCGTGCTTGAAATTTCATCCGATTCAGGACTGTCTTGGCCAAATGCTGGTTGCGCCGCCACGAGAAGCGCCACAAAAAATATTGACAAGCAAACTCTGATGCAACATTCCTCCTTTTCAAACATTTGTCGAGATTCTGATATTTTATTGAGATTCAGGTTGAGTCTAAAAAGAAGATAAGCCTGTCGAGATGGATGGGAGGATCATTTAGACTTGGGTCAATTCATCCAAGATTTGCAACGAACCTTTCCACGACTTGGCCTAAAGTCGGCTCGCCCATATCTGCAAGCTCGTAATGGACTAAAGTTGCAGGCTTTTGGATCTCGATTAGACGACGCATATCGATGGGCGTCCCTATCACCACCGAATCGCATTCCGCTTGGTTGATGCTTTTTTCCAAATCCTGGACCTGTTCTGGGTAATAGCCCATAGCAGGAAGGACTTTTCCTATGTGTCGATACTTTTCCAGGGCGGCTTTTATGGAGCCCACGGCAAAGGGCCCAGGATCTATGATCTCGGATGCGCCATACCTTTGAGCCGCAACAAAGCCTGCCCCATGGGACATCCCGCCATGAGTGATGGTGGGCCCATCTTCGATGACGAGAACCCTTTTGCCTTTTATGATCCCAGGATCTTCGACAGTTACTTCAGAGGCCGCAAGGATTACCTCTGCCTTCGGGTTCGTCCTCGCGGCGTTGTCTTTGACCGCCTCGATCGATTCTGCCGAGGCCGAGTTGGCCTTGTTGATCAAAATCACATGAGCAGCCCTGAAGTTGGCTTCTCCAGGGTAGGATGCAAGCTCCTGACCGGGCCTTAAAGCATCTGCCACTGTGATCCAGAGGTCCGGCCTGAAGAAGGGAAGATCGTTGTTCCCGCCGTCCCAGATTATCACGTCGCTTTCTTCTTCTGCCTTGCGGAGAATCCGCTCGTAATCGACCCCTGCATAGACCACGGTCCCTCGACGTAGATGGGTCTCATATTCTTCTCGTTCCTCGAAGGTAACATTCGCTTCATCAAGATCGAAAAGACAAGAGAACCTCTGGACTGCTTGCTTTCCGATATCGCCATAGGGCATCGGGTGTCTCACCACCACTACACGAAGTCCTGCTTTGCAGAGTCGATCGACAACGTATCTTGATGCCTGACTTTTCCCGCTCCCTGTCCTGACAGCACAGATTGCGATCACAGGTTTTTTGGATGGGATCGCGGTCTTGCGCCATCCCAGAAGTTCAAAGTCCGAACCTGCAGCAATAGCCCGACTTGCAAGACTCATCGCGGCTTGGTAGCTCAGATCGCTGTAGGATAGGACGCATCTTTCGACGTGGTGGAACGCTATCAGCTCTTCAAGCTCGTCTTCTGGCCATATCGGAAGGCCCAGGGGATATAAAGGCCCGCTCAGTTGGGCCGGGTAGATCCTCCCATCAATCCTGGGGATCTGAGTTGCGGTGAAGCCTATCACCTCGCATCTGGGATCGTCACGATAACACACGTTGAAGTTGTGAAAATCCCGACCTGCTGCCCCCAAAATCAGGATTCTATCTCGCTTTCTATCCCTCACATCAACCGCATCCACTCTCGCCATAACTACTACAATACGTCGGCAATCTTTTTAAATTTACTTCAGAGTGGCATTTCAAGGAACTGGCCGAAATCACTAAAAGAGAGGGAATGTAAAAGGTCACACGATACTTTCGGGGGTGACGCGACATATGAAGTTTGAGCTGATCTTACTGGCCTTGTTGACATTCATTTGTCTGAGCTGTGCGGAAATGGCTGAGATGACAGAGACACCAGATATGAGCGATGCGGCAGAAGCAGCAGAGATGACAACGAAGATAGAAACGACCGAGACATCAGAGACATCAGAAACGGCTGAGATGACGGGAACGCCTAAGACTGTAGAGACCATCGCCTTGCCTGCGATTGAGGATGTGTACCTGAACTTCGTGGAGGGCAAAGTCT
>CAZXBV010000024.1:0-2047 GCA_964639155.1 uncultured Methanotrichaceae archaeon | reverse complement strand
ATCGCCTTGCCTGCGATTGAGGATGTGTACCTGAACTTCGTGGAGGGCAAAGTCTACAACGCCGATATGTTGAGGTGCGAGATGGATCCTCTCAACAAGACTTGGCCTGTAACGCCCTTGATCAAGTTCAATCTATCAAGCATTGACGTCACCGAAGATGCCATTGGGATACTGGTTCTGAAGGCAGATTCCGTCCAGACGGGTGCGGGTGGAGGCCCTGGAACCATCGCGCTATTTCCGACCGAGTCCAACTGGACCGATGAATCGGACTTTGCCACATTGAGCTTTGCCCTCGCGCCCTTGATCGACAATCTCGATACTGGCAATCTAGATTATGCCAGGACCTCCGTCCGTTTCGATAATGACGACGATATCTTCGCCTTTGAGGTGTCCAAACACCTGAAAAACAAAACTTCTGAGGACATATCTTTCATCCTGGTTGCAATCAACGACGATCTGAAATACAGAGCCGATTTTCTCTCGACCGAGTCCGGTGATGGGCCGCACCTCCTCATAACGGCATATCCTATATCGGATATCCGATAAAAATGAGCGGAGATAGATCAAAGTGTACAGCAAGGCGGTGGTGCTCCTCTTCGATGGCGCGAGGTACGACGTATTCAAAAATTTGCTGAGAAAAGGCAGCCTTCCCAACATAGAGCGCCACTTGACATCAAATGGGTCTTTTCTCAAGGGATATTCCAGCCTTTCCACCACCACCGGCCCAGCTCACATACCCTTCGTCTACGGGATATATCCCGGAACTGCAAACGTCCCTGGGATAAGATGGTTTGAGAAGGGTGCTGCAAAAAAGGGCGTTGTCACAAACTCTGGTCTGAGATCCTACGTTGGCCCCAGCAGCTTTTCCATGTCTTCAGACATCGAAAAAAGTTACATGCCCATATACGGCCATTTCTCCAAGTCTGCAAACGTCTTCAGCGCTCTTGACAGAGGCTGCTCCAAGATAGATAGCAACCGGCTCCAAAAGTCTCTGTGTTACATGTTTGCTCACTATACAGGCCGATGGGAGATCGTAGACGACGTTGCAGCACGATCCGTCAAAAAGTATCTCTCACAAGGTTACGATTTCGTATTCGCCGTATTTCCGGCCATCGATGAGATCACTCACCTTTACTATCCCGAATACGGAAAGGTCTTAAAGCAGTACAGAAGGCTCGACGACGTTGTCGGTGAACTTTTCGATGAAGAATATCTGGACGAGACCCTGGTATTCATAGTGAGCGACCACGGCCTTTCAAAGACACACACCCACATCCCACTGGTAAAGATCGCAAAAGAAGAGGGACATTCGCCCATATATTATCCTCGGATATTGAGACGTGGCTACAACCTCGCGATTATGGAGAGCGGAAACTCGATGGCCTTCGTATACTTTTTAGATCCGGTGGAAAAAAGGCCTGCACTTTATGATGAGTTTTCTGCAATCGAAAAGAACCAAAGGTTCATTGACCGAATTATCTCGCAAGAAGGCATAGACTTCGTGGCATACAGAGTTGCAACGAACGGTTGCAAGTTCGCCCTCTGCGTGGAAAATCGATTCGGAAAGGCCAAGCTCGAATACGGTGAGGGTGGTGAAGGTGGCGAAGTGAGACTGAAAATTGAAGGCGCCAATCCTCTGGAATTTTGTAACGAGGGCGCCAAAATCTGCCAGAGAATGTCGCTGGATCTGACCAAAGATACCAACTACCCAGATTCGATCGTCCAGCTAAGACAGCTCTTTAGCTCTGATCGCACTGGCGATATTGTGGTCTTCGCAAAGGAGGGTTTTGACCTGAGAAAGAAACACGAGTGGCCCGAACACAAAAGTTCCCATGGATCTCTTTTAAGGTCGCATATGGAAGTTCCCATCTGCACCAACGCGCCCCTCAAGTCCAAGGTCTGCAGAACTGTGGACGTATTTCCCACAATACTCCATCTCTTGGATAAAAAAGTCCCAACAAACATCGATGGAACTGTCATATGTTGAACGTCCCCACTCCGAGAAAAGAACCTCTGCCAGGCGTCGATCTCAAACGGTTCTCAAACG
>CAZXBV010000023.1:0-10818 GCA_964639155.1 uncultured Methanotrichaceae archaeon | reverse complement strand
ATGGAAATCAAATATAGACCCATCGGGATCATCCATTCGGAGCATACGAAACAGGAGGACACACCCATCCAGGGGGTTTTCAACTCCACCAAAGGCGAGGTGGAGCTATTTGCCGAGTACGTCCCGGGGCTAAAGGATCTGGAATCTTTCTCCCACATCATCCTTCTCTACCACTTCCACCGGGCGACGGGCTGCACCCTTCTCCAAAAGCCCTTTCTCGATGAGGAGAAAGAGCGCGGGATCTTTTCCATACGCCACTTCAACCGGCCAAATCCCATAGGAATCTCCATAGTAGAGCTGAAGGCGATCAGGGGCAACGTCCTGGAGGTCTGCGGAGTAGACGTCCTCGACAAAACGCCCCTCCTCGACATCAAGCCCTACGTTCGCCAGTTCGACCATCGAGAAGAGGCGAAGAGCGGGTGGGTGGACGAGCAGCACATCGATGATATCGAGGGCTGGAACAGCACACCAAAAGCGCTCAGAAAACGGGAAAGGACGAACCTCTGATCGAATCCCGGGGGCGGGGTCCAAGGCTGGGGGGCTCCGTCATGCTCACGGGGCCTGTCGCCAGCCTCTGCAGAAGGCGGCGCCAGATGAGGCAAAGCGGGACTGAAAGAACCGGGGCGAATATAGTCTAGAACCGATTAGATGATACTAATCGGTTCTCGCCAGATTAGTGCTTAACGGTATGAATAGGCCAAATCTCAAACTCTTAAGAGTTTGAGATTTGGCTGAAAGGTATCGTTAAGCACTATAAGTCCAAAATGCGGCCCGCCCACAAAATGTCACGAAATGGGACTTTGTGCCCTGCAAATTCTCGCGACCCATCCAAATCAGTTGACTTGGGATCTAGCAGATCCGCCTCAATTATTGTGTTTTTGTCTAAATCCCTCAAAGGATACAAGCGTCACAACTTGAGAGCGAATGTGTAGCTCTCAATGTAATGTAATTTAGTTTGGCGATTAATTAGACTGCGTGATGGATAAACATAGAATTATAGTCCCAGTTGATAAATTAATTGGCGGCCGCAAAATATATGCCTGAATCGAAAATACACTTCTGATTGCGCAAGGTGAGGCGAGAAAAAAACATGATTCACGTTTTGATGGTGGACGATGACCCTACGATCCTGGAGATCACAAAAATTTTCCTCGAACGATATGGTGACATAACTGTAGATACCCTCGATTCGGCAGTTGTCGCCACTAATAAACTGGAGACAGATTCCTACGACGTCATAATTTCAGATTATGTAATGCCGGAGATGGACGGCCTCGCCTTTCTTAAAGCGGTCCGAGAAAAACACCCATTCCTCCCGTTCATATTGTTCACAGGAAAGAGTCGAGAAGAAGTGGTTATAGAAGCCCTGAACAACGGGGCAGACTACTATCTCCAAAAAGAAGGCGATCCAAAATCCCTATACGCGGAGTTATCACACCAGGTACACCAGGCAGCAGAAAGAGAAAAAACCAAAAAAGCGCTGGAGGAGAGCGAAAGAAGTTACCGTTCTTTTGTCCAAAACTTCCAAGGAATCGCCTTCAGATACAAAACAGACCTTGCTCCAATCTTCGTCCACGGCCAAGTCGAGCAGATCACAGGATACACCAAAGATGAACTATTATCTTCTGCACAATTTTTGCTGGAAATAATCCATCCCGAAGACCGTCCCAAACTGGCTGAGAGCCTGGAAAAACTGCGTACGATTCCGAACTATTCCACGAACAGATCTTATCGCATCATTCACAAGAACGGCGATATCCGCTGGATCTATGAACGAGTCCAGAACATTTCTGATGACTCGGGAGTTCCATTGGAGATTGAAGGCGCTGCCCACGACATCACCGAACGCAAAATATCACGAGAGCAGATCGTCTCCCAAAGAGATCTGGCGCTGAAACTTGCAGGATCTATCAAGCTTGACAAAGCTTTGGAAAACTGTTTGAATACGGGAATGAAAGTTTCTGGAATGGACTGCGGCACCATATATCTCATAGACGAAGACTCCAACAACGTAGTTCTGGCCCATTCGGCAGGCTTATCGAAAGAATTTGTCGAGTTTCTATCATGCCGTAGATTGAATCCAAAAAAATCAGTCATTGTGATGGTTGGAACGCCGCTTTACATAAGGTGCCAGGACAGAGGACTCCTCCACCAACGAACAAGAGAACGAGAAGGGATCCGAGCCATGGCGGTTCTCCCCTTGGTTCATGGTGATCACGTTATCGGTTATTACAGCGTCGGATCTCACTCAATCGATGAAGTTCCATCCACCTGTCACAACGCACTTGAGACCATCGGGGCCATGACAGGAAACGCCATCGCTCGAATACAGGCGATAGACAAACTTCATGAGAACGAAAGAGAGCTCCAGACCCTATTCGATTCGCTCCAGGACATAATTTTCGTTCTGAATTCGGATGGACGAATATTGCGCGTGAACAAAGCTGCAGAAGAACGTCTTGGGTACGAACACCGTGATTTGCTCGGAAAAAGTGGATCCCAATTAAACCCACCAAACGAACGTCATGACTTTTCAGAGCTCATCGAGATGGCCACGACCAAAGGAGAGATGCTCTGGACGGGATATCTTCAGGCAAAAGACGGGACGAAGATGCCCGTAGAGACCAATGTTGCGCCGGGCCGATGGGGCGACCAAGACGTGATATTCGGAATCTGCAGAGACGTCTCAGAACGAAAAGTCGCCGAAGAGAAGCTGAACAATTCCCAAAAGCGTTTCCAAGATATCATCGATTTCCTCCCTGATGCCACTTTCGTGATAGACGAAGAAAAAAGGGTAACCGAATGGAACCGGGCGATCGAGGAGATGACGAATGTACGAAAAGAGGAGATCCTTGGAAAGGGCGACTACGCCTATGGTGAACCCTTTTACAAATTCAACAGACCGATCTTGATCGATTTGATCTTCTCAAGCGATGAGGAGGTTACATCCCTTTACACAAACGTGAGGAGAAAAGGACATACTGTCTGTGGCGAGTCCAAAGCCCTCCATCCTATCAAGAACGAGGTAACTTGGCTTTGGGGAACTGCATCGCCACTCTTCGATAAAGATGGAAATATTGTGGGCGCAATCGAGTCCATTCGCGACATTACAGAGCTCAAACGGGCCGAGATGGCGCTTCGAAAGAGCGAAGAGAAGTTCCGAACCCTTTTTGAGAACGCCGGCGATCCCATTTTCATATCCAGCCTAGATGGCCGGATGTTGGAAGCAAACCAAATTGCCTGTGATAGCCTGGACCTTTCGCGAGACGAACTTCTCAATATGAGTTTGGAGGACGTCGAAGCTCCTGAAGACATCTCCACGATACAGGACAGAATCCAAGAAATCTTCCAAAAGGGCCACATCATCTTCGAAAGGCGTCACAAGAAACGAGACGGATCGACGTTCCCAGTCGAGGTGAGCGCCCGAATTATCGAGTATGCAGAAGACAAAGCCATTCTTGGAATTGCCCGCAACATCTCGGATCGAAAACGAGCAGAACAGGAACTCTACGAGAGCGAGAGACGCTATCGCAGCCTTGCAGAGCTATCTCCCGAGGCAATAGTCATCCATCATGAGGGCGAGATCGTCTACATAAACCCAGTTGGGTTGAAGCTCATCGGGGCCAAATCTTTCGAGGAAATTAAGAAGAAGCCGATAATGGATTACATCCACCCAGATTTCAAAGATCTGGTGCGGGATCGGATTAAAAAGGGGTACGACAAAAGAAAACCGTCTGAGTTCATCGAAGAGAAGTTCTTACGGCTCGATGGAGAGGCCATCGATGTCGAAGTGGCATCAGTTCCAATCAATGATGGGGGAAAACAAGCATCATTCGTCGTCATCAGAGATATCACCGAACGCAAAATGATGGAAAACGCGCTCAAAGAGAACGAAGAGAACCTTCAAGCTATATTCAAAGCTGCAGAGAACGTCTCTTTCATAATAACAGATGCCCGAGATCCAGAGCCGACAGTACTGGAATTTAGCCCTGGAGCAGAAAACATCTTCGGCTACAAAAAAGAGGAGGTAGTTGGAAAGAAAGTATCTTTGCTCCACCTGCCAGAAGATGTGGCAAAGTTTCCTGTGACCCACAGACAAATGAGGGAGGAATCTATGGGATTTTGCGGTACCTCCACCCTCGTACGAAAATCGGGCGAGAAGTTCCCAGCCATATTTTCCACATACCCTCTGCGCGACCGAAATGGCGAGATGTATGCGGCCTTGGGCGTCAGCATAGACATCACAGAGCAAAGGAAGATGGAAGAGGAACTGCGAAAAGAAAGGGCTAAGTTTCAGGCGCTTTCTGATAACGCCCCCTTTGGGATGGCGATCATCGATGAGGATGGCACTTTTGAGTATGTCAACACCAAGTTCAAGGACATCTTCGGCTACGATCTCAAAGACGTTCCAAACGGAAAAGAGTGGTTCAGAAAAGCTTATCCAGATCCTGAATACCGGCACAAAGTGATCGCCGCCTGGCTTGAAGATCTCAAGCATTTTGGCGCGTTTGGGAAGATGAGGCGAACGTTCAACGTTTCCTGTAAATATGGTCGAAAAGCCAAAATCAGCTTCTTAACCGTCAAGCTCCCAAGCGGCCAGTATCTGATTACATGTGAGGACATAACAGAACAAAGACGCGCTGAAGAGGCGCTCAAAGAGAGCGAAGAGCGGCAAAAACTCGCCATCGAAGGTGCAAACCTTGGTGTCTGGGACTGGGACGTGAAGACAGGAGTTGTCATTCGAAACAAGGAATATGCGGCGATTCTTGGATACAGACTTAAAAAAATGGGCCAAGATATCGAAGATTGGTGGCAACAAATCCATCCGGACGATCAAGAGGCCATGAAAGAAATCGTCCAGTCGCTTTTCGATGGGAAATTGCCTTACATCGAGACGGAATACAGGATGAGATCTAAAGATGGTCAATGGATCTGGGTACATACCAGGGGGCGAATCACAGATCAAGACGAAAATGGTCATCCACTCCGAGTGACCGGAATCATCCAAGACATTACCGAGACGAAACGGTATCAAGACGCCATCAAAGAGGCGAACCGGAAGCTAAATCTCTTGAGCAGCATCACGAGACATGACCTCATGAACCAGATCACAGGACTTTCAGGATATTCTCAACTGCTAAGCGAGATCCTGCCCCAAGATCCAGTCATGCAAAAGTACATGAACCAGATAATCGAGCTGATCCGCTCGATCAGGAGTCAGGTCGAGTTCACCAGGGATTACCAGAACATGGGCGTTAAGAACCCCAGATGGCAAAATGTCGAGTCGGTGGCAAAAAGCGCAGCCAAGAGCCAGATCTCGGAGGGGCTCGATATTCAGATCAATACGGGTTCTTTGGAGGTCTTCGCAGATCCGATGCTGGAAAAGGTCTTTGCCAACATCCTTGAAAACGTGGAACGGCACAGCGATGGTGCAACTTGGATTCGAATCTATTTCCAGGAAAGTGCCGATAAGTCCACGATTTTTGTGGAAAACGACGGCGCAGGAATTCCCAAAAATATGAAAAATCGGATCTTCGAACAGGCTTTTGGAAAACACACGGGTTACGGCCTCTTTTTGGTAAAGGAGATTCTGGGCATCACCGGGATCGGGATCAAAGAGACAGGAGACGAAAGTCAAGGCGCAAGGTTCGAGATGGAGATCCCAAAAGAGTACTACAGGATCGGCTCTAAAGGACGAGTTCGAACGGACGAGTCATAAGGGTATCGAAACTAAGAAATTGTAACAGAGATTTCAGAGCCCCCAGAAGGGATCTCTCTTCCGCTTGATCGCAAGGAAGTTATCAAGCGTCTCCAATTCATCCACAGTGAACCTCGGTTTCAGCTCAGCCTCGATTATCTTGACGTGTTTTTCAGGGATGTTGGCGTAGAGCAAATCTCCCTCATGAATTTGACGACCTACCGTGGGACCATCGATGGATATGGCCACTTCTTGTCTAACGCTCGCAGATCCGATGTTTTCCCCTTGAATCTGGATTCCTTTGACGATACCTATCACTGCACCATCCTCTCTCATCAAGGATATGTTGTTGTTGATCTGACCGCCAACCACCTGAACGCCCACCACTGCGGGCTTGCTCTGTCTGAATACGCAGTCTGGGATTATCCGGACCACGCCGGGCCTTATGACCGCCTGAAGTCGTTCCTGCTCCATTTTCATCTTCTGATCCGTGACCCACTCTTCGTAGTCCTCGATCAGGTTGTAGATGACGTTCCCAAGGAATACTGGAACTTCGTTCTTCTGGACCGCGGCCAGAGCGTCCGGCAATATGTCGACGTTGAAACCGATGACCACCGAGTAAAGTGGATCCTGAATCGCCTCGGCTCTGATGACGTCTTTTCTGGTTATGGAACCCACATCGGCAACGTGTATCGGCATATCTTTCGATTCAAACTCGCTCACCAAGGCTTCCAAAGATCCGATGGTGTCGGCCTTCATTATGACGCCCACGTTCTCGGTATCAATCCTGGCAGACTCAAGTTCAGACTTGATCTCTTCGGCCACGGCCTCGATGTCCTCAGAGGGGTCGACCACCCTTATGGTAGAACCTGCAAGAGCGTTCTCGATTTTTGGGGCGGAAACCTTGACGCCGCTTGCAGCGACCACGTGTTTGACCGGGATAAATCGCTCTTCGGTCCGGATCTCAGATAAGGGTCGAGGCTTCAGGAGTGCTCTGATCCTGGTGACGATCGGGTCGTGGAGCGAACCTACCACAATTGTATCGCCAGTCTGAAACTCGCCGTCATAGAGGATAACGTCCAGCGTAGTTCCAAGGCCGCGCTCTTCTTGGACTTCCAGGACAGTTCCCACGCCAGGTCCGCTGGCCTTCACTTTCAGGTTGTCTTTCAAGAATCTTTGTGCAAGACCGATGAGAACCATCAATAGATCGGGAATTCCCTCGCCACCTACCGCGCTGATGGGGATCAAGGCCACGTTTGTGGCAAAATCTGTGACCCTGTCATACCGATCGGAATTGAAACCATTGCTGTAAAGTTCGCCGATCAACTCGTATATCCGGTTTTCGAGCTCGCCTTGGACTCTCTCGTTTTGGGCGGCTAATGCCTTGGAAAAAGGTGCGCCTTCGACCGAACGCCATCCAGATATCCGGTCGACCTTGTTTGCGGCTATAACAAAAGGAGTTCGGTACCGCTTCAAGATGCTTATCGATTCTACAGTCTGTGGCTGGAATCCCTCAGTCACGTCCACGATCACAATCGCAAGGTCTGCCAATGAGCCACCCCTGCTCCTAAGAGACGTAAAAGAATGGTGACCTGGTGTATCTATGAAAAGCAACCCAGGGATCTGGAACTTGCCTGCAAAGATTGGCCCACAAACGTCTTTGATCACGCTAAGCGGGATCTCGGTGGCACCGATATGCTGAGTTATGGCACCAGCCTCGCCATCGGCAATTGCTGTGCCCCTGATGGTATCGAGAAGCGTGGTCTTGCCGTGATCCACGTGACCCATCACGCAGACTATTGGAGTCCTTACGTCCGACTCGACCTCACCCTTCTTTGCTTTCTTGCTTTTCTTTGACTTCTGTTTCATGCCGGATCCCTCGGTTCGACCTATAACGCCGCCTTCATCAGACCCTTTTTCATATCATATTGGAGGGGGGTACTTTTGTCTGTTATAGTGTTTAGTGATACCTTTCGAGTAAGTGTCGAACTCTTATGAGTTCGACATTTTAGCCTACTTGCATCTTTAAGCACTAATCTTGCGAGAACCAATTAGAGTTATCTAATTGGTTCTAGGCTACGTAGTTCTCGACTATATTTTACTCATAAAGCCAGGTTTCGTCTATCCGGCTATAATCTGAGAGTTCTGAGTCGTCGAAGTGGAGCGCGATCTCTCGTGCCGCAGACTCGGGTGAGTCAGAACCGTGAACTACGTTTCGACCCACATGCAAGCCAAAATCGCCACGGATTGTGCCAGGGAGCGCTTCGAGTGGGTTTGTCGCGCCGTTGATCCTCCGAATTTCGGAGATGGCGCCTTTACCCTCGACAACCATGGGGACCGAGGGACCTGACGTTATGAAGTCCACAAGGTCTTGGAAAAAGGGCTTTCCCACGTGCTCGACATAATGTTCTTTGGCCACCTCTTCGGGAAGGGCTCTGAACTTCATGCCTACAATCTTGAGGCCTTTAGCCTCGACCCTCTGAACGATCTTGCCTACCAGACCGCGCTGAACGCCGTCTGGCTTTATCATGAAGAAGGTTCTCTCCAAGGCTTACCACCCTTTCTTGGCCCACTCGACGCGCCTTGGAACTCTGCCAAGTTTTATCATGTTCTTCTCGCATTTAGATGAGCAAAAGTAGTAAACCGTGCCGTCTTTTTTGGCATATATCTTGCCAGTTCCCGGCGCGATCGTCGTATTGCAAAAGGAGCACATTCGTTCTTCCATGATGCCTCACCTAGTGGTCAGCTTCTTTGCCTCTCTTGCGGTCTCCAGCAACATCAGAACGTCGCCCATTCTGATGGGGCCCACACAGTTCCTGGTGATGATACGACCTTTGTTGCTGCCTTCCAGAATTCTGCACTTGATCTGGGTGGCTTCACCATGCATCCCGGTGTTACCGATGATTTCTATGACTTCAGCGGGAACTCCATCCCATTCGTCTGCCATTAGATATCACCTACTTTAGGGCCTGGGCCTTCAGTACGATCTCCTCTACCAGATCCTTGGCCTTGCCCGGCTCCAGGATGGCAACGGCCGCGCTCTTCACTCTCAAGCCACAGGCTGCGCCAATCTCGCTTTGTTTTTTGACGTATATGTAGGGAGTCTTCTTCTCTTCGCAGAGTGGTGGGATATGGGCCACAATCTCTGGAGGCTCTACGTCTTCACCGATGACCACAAGTTTGGCCATGCCGCGTTCGATGGCCTTGGTGGCTTCGTTGGTCCCTTTCTTTACTCTGCCGGTATCGCGAGCTAGCTCGATCGCCTGGACCGATTTTAAAGCCAGCTCTGCTGGAACGTCAAATCTAACGTATATTGCTCGTGCCATAATCTTAATCTCCTTCAGGGCAATCGCCCGTCATTATTCATCGCAAAAATCGCCTTAAACGGCTAGCACATGGGGTGCCGCTCCCCAGGTAAAAAGGTTGCGCTATGAAGCCAGGAATGTGCCAAGCGTCCCGGCCAGCGCATTTGCTTCAACCTTGCCCGATACTTGGAATACGCCACCCACTTCATCGACATTAAGGCCGTAATCTTCTGCCAGGCGACGAAGCTTTGCCTCGGCATCACTTCCCGGTGAGAGACAATTGACATTCAGGTCGTATCCGTCATCGGAGAGGCTTGTTCCCAGGTAGAACTCCTGGTAGTCGCCATCAAAAGGCGGCTTGATGTTGGGGTTGTCAAGGACCTTTTGACCTATGCAGATGATCTGGAGGTCGTCGGTTTTGTCGTAAGGCAGGACGAACTTATCTGTCGTTGGAGACTCACCAGATACCACATCCAAGACCTGTTCTATAGAGGGCTGAGTTCCAAAGAGGGTTGGCATTCCCATGACGTTGAAGAGGTCTGCATTGAGGGGTATCATCTGGTATCCTTGATAGGGGATAGCAAGTCCATAACCTGTTCGCTTGTAGGGTTTAACCCAGTGGAGTTCCACAAAGTCGTTTTCGAATATGCCCCAGGAAAGCCTCTCGATCATTGAGGGGTACAGTTGGTTGTTGTACATCATCCCGACGGAGGGTGGAAGCGCGATAGTCGCAGCTTCGGTCAGGTTATCTGAAACGCTCAGGTTGACCCAGTAGGCAAATACGAGGTCTTCAGGGTACATTCCGAGGGCATCGCCCATGCCTGCAAAATCCCAATCTATCAGCCTTCCGCCTACGCCAAACTCAGAGAGTGACCAGCCATCATCGGTTGTGATCTTGGCAGGCTCGCTTCCTCTCATGACGAAACCGGCAAAGCCAGAGAAGATCATCAGCGCCGATATGAAAGCTACAGAGATGAGTGCCCATGACTTCTGATTCATCAGGTGGGCGAGGTGGTGACGATCTTATTTAACTTTTGGGAGCGGGAGAAGAGTGGCCCAAACCAATTATCTTGGTCTTCGTCGTTCCCGTACCATTCCGGGATCTCGTACATCCTCTGTCCGGGGACGTAGGGCATGACAGGAAAACGATCCAAAAGCTCGGGGCACCACTCGTCAGGTGTGCTGGTATCAGGATAATCTCTTATAACGGCGTGGCCCGAGACGACGATCATCTTGTTGAAGTGGGCGCCAATCTTTCCGGTGGGGCTCAGCAGGTAGATGTGGGCTATGGCTCTGCCGTATTTGTCCTGATCTTTGGTGATCTCTAAGGCGACCTTTCTTCCAAGAAGCTGATTATCGGCGTATTCAGCAGCGGCCTTTCCTTCTTCGCCGCCCTTTTCAGGGCAGTCAACATCTGCCAGCCTCACTTTCCCCACGCCTTCGATATCGAAAGTGTCGCCGTCGATGACTCGTGTCACAGTTCCGATCTTGACCGGGTCTTTTGGCTCTTGCCAGGGATGGACTAGGATGAAGGCCAGGGCTAGCAGGATCAAGAGGATCAAAGCCAGCGCGAAGAGGAGCTTGACGAGCTTTGGGATCATTCTGGATAACTCCGAGATTCATAGGGATTCAAACGCTTGGGGGATTTTCCTCTATGGTATTTATGACCATCATGGTAGTTCTTTGTGCCCACTTTTCTATTTGTTCCGTCCATATCTTCAATCCTCAATCCGTTATACGTTTTCACAAAGTAATAATATCTAAAACATAACATTAATGATGGAGCTAATTGTGTCTTCATCTTTTTTACTTCGG
>CAZXBV010000022.1:5811-10833 GCA_964639155.1 uncultured Methanotrichaceae archaeon | reverse complement strand
CAGTGTTTGCATTGCAATATCTCTTTTTCAAAGTCCAAATCAAAGTCAAAGCACAATTTCATCTTCCTTGCGCCACGGCGGATAGACGACGCATAGAAACTCAAGCTCGTTTTCACCAACGTTCTCGATATGTTGGACAGATCCTGGTGGAATGTAGACGACCTCACCAGATTGAACTTTCTTGGATTGATCTTCTATGTGAACGACACCTTCGCCTTCCAGGATGTAGTACACCTCCGAAGAGGTCTTGAGGAAGTGAGGAACTGAAGCCGCCCCTCTTTTGAGTTTCGCATGGGCGATGCTGTAGCCCATCTGCAACTTTTCCCCTTCCTGATCCGGATGGAGCAGCTCGCAAAGGTCAGTCCCGTCAAGGGCGACGAAACGATCGCATTTAGATATGTTTTTTGTGAACAGTTTGTGGATTTCCTCACACTCCTGAGACCTCGACATCGATCTTTGCACCCATTAGCCCCATATCCTCAAAGAACCTGGCTGGATCCACGATGTGGCCCATCACCCAAAGGCCGGGCCTGACTATATCACCTTTCAAATACTGTAATACGAAAGAGGTTACAGATATCGCCGTAAATAGGTAGACGTCATGGTGACTCGCTTCTATCCGAACCTTCCTTTCCCGTCCCCCCTTCAGGCCTTCGGCCTCCAGAAGGACGGCCACAGCCTCTTCTCTTGGAGAGAACCTCTTTGAGCCCCAGACCGCAAGATCTGCAAGAACGTCTCTGCCAAACTCTCGTTTCACCTTCCAGAGCAGAAAAGTCGCAGGAGCGACGAGATAATCGACAAACCAATTCAAGCCAGCTGCGTAAAATCCAAGCGCGTCAAGATCAAAAAGGTCAGGCAACGCCTTCATCTCCTCAAGAGTCATAGGATAGCAGGTCTTGGTGCCAAAGGGCGGTCCAAAATCGAACCTGGGCGTATCTCTGTAACCCGCCTTGCGCCATTTCCCCTTCTTGAAAACCTCGGCCGAATAATCTCCAAAGGAATCGACTATCTCGTAAACAGATTCCCTCGTCTCAAACCAGCTGTTCATGGCGACGGCCACTTTTGCCTTTTCATAACTTGAAAAATAGGGTGCTGCCTTCCGTACAAATACTGAAGGCAGACCCGGGTTAAACCCTGCTTGGGTCACGAAGAATAGACCTGACTTCTCGATCGCAGGAGCCATATCTTTGAGTACAGAAACGATCTCCTGTGGATAATAGATATCCAGATAATCTGCCCCTGCATCCAGAGCCGCCTGGGCCACGTTCCGAACGTAAGGTGTGGTGGTAGAGGCCGCAATAACCATATCTGCGCCAGAAAACGCCTCTTTGAGGCTTTTTGGGTCTGAAGCGTCGGCGTGGATGTAGGATGCTCTTTCGCTTGGGAATTCTTCGTTTAAACGTTCGGAAAAGGCTTTGGCCATCTCTTCTCGCCTGCCTGCCACTTTCAAGCAAAGTTCGGTTTTGTCGAGTAGAAGCTTCGATATAGCAGATCCCGCGCCACCATAACCGCCCAGAATCACTGTGGTATTCGTGCCCATATGTATCACGTATCACGTATCACATCACAAACTCTTCAGATCATGTACGGCTTTCCACAGACGCGATGAGACAGATCAACGATGGGGTGAATTTGACGTCTCTACCTAAAAAAGAAAAAAGAAAGTTGGGTTGAACCTTAAGCTTCGCTGGTCACGACCCTGACACAAAGTGGACTTTTGACGATGTTCCCCATCTTGGCCCCGATCAGATATTCCAAGTTCTTGTCTGCTGCGATGTCCAGAATTCTTTGAGTGATAACTCCATCAAATACGACTACTGAAACGTCGCCGTTGGATTCTTTCAACTCCTTTGCAAGATCCCTCACAGCAACCTCTCGTATTAAGTTCTGGTTTTTGTCAAACAACCTGGCCGAAAGTGTCCCGTTGAGCTCTTCCATGTGGGGATTATACCATGGATGATGTGCAGCCGGTTCAGGTTCTGAAGCGGCCTCTATCTCGACCTCTGGCTCGGGTTCAGGTTCTGGCTCGGGTTCTTTTTCCCGAAAGGAGGGTTTAGCAGTCCTGTCAGACAACCGGCTCACCCTAACTGGCCTTTCCCTGATCAGGCTCTTTCTCTTCGTTGAGACTTCACGACGGTTTTTGGCAGGGGGCTTTATTTTGTACAGGTCGAGCACCTGCTCTACTGGTATCTTCTGGCGCAGACCCCTCACGATCTCCTTTTGGCTCATGTCTTCAACGCATTTGCCTTCAGGAGCTCTCGCAACGTAATCTATGTCTGCCACCTGGAGCAGCTCTTTGATTATCAGCTCTCCGCCTCGATCGCCATCGGTGAAGGCGGTGACCACTTTCTTGCTACAAAGCTCGGTTATGGTTGAAGGAACGTTTGTCCCACCCACCGCCACGGCATTCTTAATCCCATACTTGAGAAGGTTCAGAACGTCTGCCCTTCCTTCCACTACCAGTATTGCGTCGGAATCGACGACGTTGGGCCCTGCAGGTAACCGGTCGGGTCCTATGTGAGTAATTTCCTCAACCCTGACCGATTGCTTAATCTGCTCGGTGATCTCCTGTGTGTCGAGAAGGTTTTCATCGAACATCTCCATTAGGATCTGCTTTGCCCTCTCAACCACGTACATCCTCTTGGAGGCGCGCACGTCCTCTATCTTACTGATGTTTATGCGAGCAATGCAGGGACCTACACGGTCGATGGTCTCAAGGGCCGAGGCCAGAATCGCCGTCTCAACTTTGTCGAAGCTTGATGGTATAGAGATGGTTCCTGAAGATTTTCCGCCGGTGGATGTGATCTGGACGTCGATTCGCCCAATCCTCCCGGTCTTTTGCAGATCTCTGAGATCCAGATCGCTACCCAAGAGCCCTTCGGTCTGACCGAAGATGGCCCCGACCACATCTGGCCTTTCCACTATCCCATCAGCCGTGATCCCAGCGTGAATTACATATTTAGTGGTATCAACGTTTTGCATCATAACACCTCAAATTTTAAAATAGAGTGATTACACACATATATAGGCCCGTAGTCCTAACGCTGACGTGGCGTTATCTTAGATCCTGACCGCAAAAGGCCAAAAACACTAGCGTGCTGTGATATGACTGACGGATGATCGTGAACATATATGTATATATCAGACTATTTTAGGTCAAACATCGATTATCGTGATTCAGTTAACATCTCTGATTATTTTCATGTTAACTATCTTCGTGATTATATGTGAATCGTTACAATCGGCAGCCCATTCGGGCAGCCTCCTTTCCATCCAAGCACATCACCCGCCTTCGGCGGGCTTAATGATCGTTTCAGACCGCAACCCTTGCGGACGACATTTGTCGCAGAGGGATATGGCAAAACCCGTTTAATAACTTTGTGGTAGATTCTCAAAAAAGCCGGACGTTCTCACGACGTTTTCTGAAAAATTGTAATCATTTGGTATTGATTTGCGTTGTTCAAACACGCTTTTTCAAGCTTCAATATGTGCACAATTTAGACAATAAATCGCACTTAAAGGGAGGGGAGAATTATCATTCCCTCTCTGGATCTGAGCACATCTACTTCTCGTCCCAAAACGTCTTCCATCTGTCTTGGCTTGGAAAGCGAGACTATCTTAAAGCTTTCAGGGTCCAGTATCTCCACAACGTCTCGATCCTCTGCCACCACCATGCTTTTTTGGGCTTCGGTCCGGTTCCCCAATAACTGCGCCTTTTGGGCAATTTCTTCAGATAAAGACCGTCGTTTTCCATCTTCAACCACGACGGTGATGGTATTCTTCCCCTCAAACCCTATAATTTCTAATAAAACGCCCTCAGACCTCACCACGTCCCCAGCGTTCAGTTTTGGCAACCTAACAAGAATAGTTGTTCTGTAAACGTCCTTTCCCTCTCGTCTTCCCACGAGCTTGTAGGATTCTTGGGTATTTCCGCCAAACTCTTCCTGGATCGCCTTGGCGATGGTTCGTCCTTGTTGCGCAGATCCCACTACCACGTCGACCCCACCTTTGACATCCTTCATCTCCTGGATGAAAGAGAGCCGATCGCCTTTTTCCAAGCTTTTCTTGGTCTGGATGCTGGCAATCACCTTACACTGATCCAGTTCCTTGGGGGCCAGTTTTTTGTCCCAGCTTCTGACCTGGACTGTCGCCTCGTAGTAATTTCCTGCCATCCGGCTACATCGATTGCAGGTGTTCTTTTTTATGGAGACCGTGATGTTGCATTCTTCTTTTGCAGGAAGGCCCCTGAAAAGTCCGGCGACTTCGACGTTGACGTAATATTGGTTTGCCGTCCTCTTTTCCAGTCCCAAAGCGACTTTTGGCATCTCCAGCTCTTTGTGGATTCCGACCGCCTTTTCGGCCGCTTCGTATACCAGATCTTCCTCATCGCCCTCGTAAGGTCGCCACCGCCCCTGGACAAAGTGGGCACCGCAAACTGGGCATAAAGTAACCTCGACTTGGTTTGGGCAATCAAGAAACGTTGCCAGTTCCAGGCTACATTTGTCGCACAACCCCATCTTTGAAGGTTGCCCGCATCTTGGACAGACACTGCTCAACATTTACATTCGCACCATTTGGGCGCAAGGGACGCCATCGATTCTAAGGACGCTATCGTCGTTTACAAACTCAAGATCAATGGCACAAGTCACCGTTTTTTCGCCCACCATGTTGGCCATTGTGGCATCTTTCAAGGCGGCCTCAAACTCTTCGAAAGATGCCTTCTCGCCACCAAAGAAGTCGGCAGCTACTTCTATGGAGAGTGCACCTTCCTCGAAAGTCTTACCTATGATCTCGCAGTCACATGCTGCCACCAAAACCTCGCCGTTGACCCTGTAGGTCTTGAGGTACATCGTTTCGATAATCTCGTCAGTCATTTTATCACGTTCAAGTTAATTTGAGGAAACCCGTCTTCGGTTCGAAGATGCTTCCGTCTCGCTTAAGCCTGCCTATGATCTCTTCTGCCTTATTTCTATCCATGCCCATCTCAGACTGCGCCCGTTCCAGCACCATCTCCAAAGGTGC
>CAZXBV010000022.1:0-5711 GCA_964639155.1 uncultured Methanotrichaceae archaeon | reverse complement strand
ATGCCCATCTCAGACTGCGCCCGTTCCAGCACCATCTCCAAAGGTGCAGATCCCTGGTGTTCTGCGCTCAATTCTTTTATGAGATCTTGCATGTACCGGGTTTTGTCTCTAGTACTCTTGCTTATGCCTGTAGCTATAACGTCGGCATCAAAAAGGCCAGTCTCTGGATCGACCCCTACCTGACGCAAACAGGATTCCACGATCCTGATGACCCGTTCTGCATCCTGGAGCGTAATCTCTCTGTCGAACCTCAACCTCGCGCTGGCCTCGCTCAACCTGAAGAGGGCCTCAAGCTGTCTTGCTGTGACCGGGACTGGTTTGTTGGAGTCTTGTCCTTGTCGTCTCAAGTCCACATAATAGTTCTCCAACCGTTCTCTGGCTTCAGGCGTCAGCATAGGAAAGACGTTCTTTCTCGCGTAGGCGATGTACTTTCTGAGAATTTCAGGCTCGATGATCGGCCTGATAACGTCCATTGCAGCTTCCACTTCCTCGCGTGAGATATCTTTCTGGTGTGCGATCTCGCCTGCGTAGATGGATTGGCCTATGTGGTGTGCGATCTGCGAGTCACGACTGTCGCTGGGATCGTCTGTGAGGATGAAGATCAAGTCGAATCGAGACATGAGCGCTGGTGAGAGGTTGATCTGCTGGGCGATGTTCTCGTACTTGTCGAACCTGCCAAACTTGGGATTGGCGGCGGCGAGAAGTGCGCACCTCGATTTGAGGGTTGCCATGACCCCAGCTTTGGCCACGCTTATGGTTTGTTGTTCCATCGCCTCGTGCAATGCGCTCCGATCGTCTTTTCTCATCTTGTCCATCTCGTCGATGCATGCAATGCCCTTGTCTGCCAGGACCAAAGCTCCTGCCTCGATGGTCCAGCGGCCATCACCCAATTCGTCTTTCACGGCGGTTGCAGTGAGACCTGCAGATGAGGAGCTCTTGCCTGAGGTGTATATCCCTCGTGGAGACAGCATGGTGATATATCTTAAAAGCTGGCTTTTGGCAATTCCAGGATCGCCCACCAAAAGGATATGAATGTCGCCCCTAAGCCTCGTCCCATCAGGAAGAGATTTTGGGACTCCCGAAAATAGCTGGAGTGCGAGAGCTTCTTTGACCTCGTCGTATCCGTAGATCGAAGGGGCGATGGATTTTCTGATCTTATTATATACGTCAGGATCGTTTGCCAAATCCAATAGCGCCTTTTCGTCTTCAGGCGTTATCTCGATCTCCTCGAACTCCTGTTCCATCACTTCAACTGAAATTCCGTCCAGGTATAGGTCAAAGTAGGTGCTCTTTCCGGTCTGGGTCGTTCGCTGGTAGGACCTGAGAATTCCGTTGATCACCAGCCGATCTCCTGGATAGACTATCCCTGTGAGGTCGTCTTCCAGCTGGACGTCTAAGGTCTGAGGTTGTCCTCCGCTTCTCAGGTCTTCGGGAGACTCCTGAAGCCTCACGTTCTGGGCGTCTATGAACTTCGATTTGGACAATGCCAGCTTGAAAGGTCCTCGCCGATCGCAGGCATCGTTGGGACAATCATAGGGTTCCTGGAATTTGGAGCTGTTTTGGGACTTGTAGAATACGTAACCGCATCTTTGGCACTCGAAAGCTGCTGAAGTTATCTTGGGCCTGACTTCTGTTGTGGTCCGGACAAGGCCGTCTATGGCGATGAGCTTTCCGATGTTGTCACTCCTAAGATCACTTGTCTTAAGACGCCTTGGAAGTCCAACGATCCTGACGTGGCATTTCTCCAAAAAGACGTCTATAGGAAGGTCAAGCTCCAGGAGGGCCGTGCCGGCGGCTTCTAGGAGTGTCTCAGGGTCATCTAAGAGCGCGTCTGCAAAATCGGGATCGTACCGGTCCAAATCGGGAAAACGGATCACGAGGCTTTGCCTTGCAGGATACGATTCCGCAAGCTCCAAAAGCTCTTCCCAGTACCTGCTTCTTATGAACTCTTCCCATTTGGCGATCGGTTCTCCATCCATGGCGAAGTGAGACTAATCTAGCATGTAGGCTAAATCCTTATCGGAGAAAGTTCCCGTCCCGAATAGATGTGTGGTTTCTGATACCATATTCGGCTCGACACCCTCGCTACCATCCTATTTGGCAGCGCCGACGGGGATATTTTCGGCCTTTTGGTCAAGTTCGATCGAACGGTCGATCGAGCCGCCTTCCAACGATCTGGTAGCGTTCGATGCGATAGACTTCAGGCGCACTCTTCGCGAGGCTCGGCGGGTTGGTAGAGAAAGATCACAGAAAATCGAAAGGTGGCCGATCATCTGACAGTCTATAGTCGAGAAACGATTAGGCGATACTAATCAGTTCTCGCCAGAATAGATCTTAACGATACGAATAGGCCAAATCAGGCCAAATCTCAAACTCATACGAATTAGAGATTTGGCTAAAAGGTATCGTTAAGAACTATACATGTCATGGTGCCAGGGACGTATTCCGTTGGGCCAGTATTTATATATAAGATTTCTATTTGTCCTTGAGATGATGAAAACTGGCTTTGGCCATAATCTTTAAGATGCATATTTGAGTTGCAGTCCCTACGGAGGAATATCCCTTGCTCGAAAGACTCAAGAAATCTCTGCTGGAAGCCCCAATATACAAACGGGGCGATTATAATTATTTCATCCATCCAATAACCGATGGAGTTCCCGAAGTCAGGCCCGATCTTATCCGAGAGGTTGTGACACACATAATCAGGACCGCAAACTTAGACGTGGACAAGATCGTCACCATCGAGGCGATGGGGATTCACATCGGAACGGCCCTTTCGACCTTCACCGACATACCCCTCGTGATAATCCGGAAGAGGAAGTATGGACTGAAGGGTGAGATAGAAGTCAGCCAGGTTACAGGGTACTCCAAAGGCCAGTTATTTCTCAATGGGATTTTTCCAGGCGATAGGGTGATCGTGGTTGATGACGTGATCAGCACCGGTGGAACTGCTCTGGCAACTCTTGAGGCCCTGAAGTCTGCAGGTGCCGAGGTAAAGGACATGGTGGTCGTAATAGAACGAGGCGATGGTGCAGAGCGTCTCCGAAAAGAAGGCTACAAGATCAAGACTATGTTGAAAGTAGATGTCGACGATTCCGGGGTCAAGATTCTCGAAGAATTATAAATCTAATTAAAACCAGAACATTTTTGGAGGTGTAAGTAGCCTGAACCTCGAAGAAGGACTCAGATCCGAGACAAAAAAGTGGCTGGAAAAGGCCAAGGTTGCCCTGGAAGACGTCTCGCCTTCAAAAGATTGTGAAGACGGTGTGAGATTTCACACCAACATCACCGCTTACATCTCTGATTGCCGCTACTTTCTAGAGCAAGGAGACCTCATCAGGGCTTTTGAAGCCGTCATATGGGCCTGGGCCTGGATCGAGATCGGCCTTGACGTTGGGGTTCTGGTCCGAAAAGAAGGCACTTCCGAGGACTAAGAGGGAATCTGGCCGCAATCAACATCGTTTCTAAGAGTGATAGATGCCTATGATTTTCGGCCTTCTTTTAGCCGAATCGCCCCCGTTCAGGTGAACTGGACCGATACGCGCCCAAACTCTTCAAAGATCGCCTCGATCCTGTCGCCTTCAGTCACAGGAGCTAAAGGGGTCAAAGATCCCGTCAGCACCACTTCGCCCGCCTTCAGGCCAGAGTTAGTCTCTGAAAGTTTGTTGGCAAGCCACGCCACCGATCTTGCAGGATCGCCCAGAACTGCCGCACCTGTGGACGATGCGATCTCTTCACCGTTTTTCTTCAGCACCACGCCAATTCCGGGCAGGTCCAGGTCATGGGCCGAAATTTGTCTTGTTCCCAGTACGAAGTTTGCGGCCACACCGTTATCAGCTATCACTTCTCGCGTTCCGATTTTCCATTCGCGGGTTCTAGCGTCGTTGATCTCAAGAGAGGCCATCACAGAGTCTACAGCCTCCAGAACGTCGGGAACTGTGATGCCCGGGCCTTCCAGGTTCTCTTTGATCTTGAAGGCGATCTCGCATTCTATTCTTGGGTGGATGAGCCGGGACGTGGAGATGCACCCCCCTTCGGGAACTTGGTGGCTTTCGAGCAGGTGGCCGTATATGGGCTCGTGGATGTTCATCGCCTTTTGGACGGCTTCGTTCGTGGCGCCTACCTTTTTGCCTACCACCCGGTCACCGCCCTGGACCTTTCTTTCCACGATCTCCATCTGGACGTTGTAGGCGTCTTCTAGGGTTAGATCTGGGCATAGGGCATCTATTGGGTCCAGGACGGACCTTTGGCGTTCGGCGGCCAGGTACATTTCTGCCAGATCATCTATTATTATGTTCTTTTTTATTTGCATATGGATAAACTCCCCCTTTCACTCAAAAGGTGGTCAGAGATTGTTCGGCAAAGGTGGCTCGATCTTCTATTGGGCCAAGAGTCGATTTTTAGGGCAGGGTGACTCAAGTCTTTAGAGGAAGGCGCGTCCTAAGACATCTGACATTAGTTGTACATCTAATAAGATTAATCATATTAAATTCTGTCGTTTTTGATCATTTTTCATCAATCGAGTTGGCAAGGTTTAATTGTTGGGGTTTGAGATAGGTTCGTCCATGAAGATCAAGCTGGTTTTGATGTTGTTGATTCTTGCTTTGTCCGAGGGGGCCTTTGCCCATCCCACAGAAGTTTCTGGCGTGGTTCGCCGCGTGATTGATGGATGCACGTTCGAGTTAGACGGCGTTGGAGTCGTCAACATGGCTGACGTTAAGTGTCCGCCTATGGGAACCGCAGATGGCGTCCATTCCAGGGAATACTCTATGGAGAGGCTATTGAACGTTCAGGTCTTCTTGGACGTTGATAACAATACTGGCAGTGATTGCGTGGTTTACCTCTACGGCGGGATGGGCAAACCAAAGCTGGTTCCCTGTTTCAACAGGATGGTCGTGGATGCGGGATACGCATGGGTCAGTGACGATCTCTCTAACGAGTTCGATCCAGACGACTGGTGGAACACTTCGAGTTGAAGGGGCGTTCGGTGGCGCTTTGGGGACATGTGACACCGAACCATTGGATTCCCCTGCTCATCTCCCCGATTCATCGGTAGAATATTTGTATCGAGGAGACGATTCTTGGGCGATGAAACCTTCTGAGAACAGCTTCGATCCTGGCGCCTTAATAGAAGAGGTCGCGCCGCTATATCGTGGCGCAGATCCTGCTCACGATTTTTCCCACATACTGAGAGTCTACAAGAACGCAAAAGAGATCGGCAAAATGGAAGGCGCCAACATGCAGGTCCTCCTTTTGGCCGCCCTTCTCCATGACGCAGAATCCGGATCAAAACTTGCCGAAATATCTGCAGAATCGAACGCAAAAAATCTGAAGACGGCCGAGGATTTCTTAAAGAGGAAGGGCTTTTCTGAAGTGGTGACTGAAAAGGTCCTGTACGCAGTAGAGGTTCACAGGTTCTCCAAAGGCATAACCCCCACCACATTGGAGGCGAAGATCCTTCAAGATGCAGACAGGCTCGATGCCATGGGTGCTATAGGTATTGCAAGAGTTTTCATGACAGGAGGCGCCCTTAATAGAGAGCTATACAATCCAGAGGATCCCTTCTGCAGGACAAGAGAGCCGGACGACGGAAAGTGGAATTTGGATCATTTCTTCAAGAAGCTCTTGAAGCTGGAATCTGGTATGCACACAGATGCCGGAAAGGCGCTCGCCAAAAAGAGGGGTTTAGTGCTGAGAAGGTACCTTTCGGA
>CAZXBV010000021.1:0-10879 GCA_964639155.1 uncultured Methanotrichaceae archaeon | reverse complement strand
AAGAGGCATCTGAAGAAGCTGTCGAGGAGATCGTCGAAGAGGCATCTGAAGAAGCTGTCGAGGAGATCGTCGAAGAGGCATCTGAAGAAGCTGTCGAGGAGATCGTCGAAGAGGCATCTGAAGAAGCTGTCGAGGAGATCGTCGAAGAGGCATCTGAAGAAGCTGTCGAGGAGATCGTCGAAGAGGCATCTGAAGAAGCCGTCGAAAAGCTCGATACTGAGGCGCAATCTTCGGAAACGAGCGAAGAACAGCCGGGTGACAAAGCGTGAGACGTGAGTGTGACTTGACATGGCGATATTCAAGGTCGATGAACTTCGAAATATGAGTCCTGAAGAGTTGTCAGAGGAGCTTTTCAATCTCCAAGACGAGCTCATTCGGGAAAGAGGGATCGTCGTTGCAGGTGGCGCTCCTGAGAATCCTGGAAGGATAAAGGAGCTGAAAAGGTCCATCGCCAGGATCAAGACGATTCAGCGGGAGCGTATGACGTGATAATTACTCCGGAAAATCTCGTCAGGCACGAGCTGATAGGCTTGCCAGTGGAGGTTGTTGACAGTGCAAATCCCTCCACGGTGGGCATATCAGGCCGGGTGGTAGATGAAACCCGGAACGTGTTCTTGATCGAGACCGAACGCGGAGAAAAATGCGTTCCCAAGTCTCACACCGGCTTCGTCTTCACCCTTCCTGGTCAAAAAGTGAGGGTCGAAGGTGCTGTATTTGTCTCACAACCCGAAAATCGAATTCACAAAAGGATACGTAGATCGAGGTGGAAGTTATGAGGGATGCCGGACTGGACGTTACACCGCCCAAAGAGGTATGTGACGATCCCAACTGTCCCTTTCATGGAAAACTTCCCGTACGCGGGCAGGTGTTCGACGGCGTCGTGGTCAGCGACAAGATGACCGACACCGTAGTTGTTCTGCGCGAGTTCGAGAAGAAAGTGCCTAAGTACGAAAGGTATGAAAAGAGGCGATCCAAAGTTCACGCCCACAACCCCCCATGCATAAAGGCAAAAGAGGGTGATGTGGTCAAGATAGCTGAGTGCAGGCCGCTCAGTAAGACAAAGTCCTTTGTGGTGGTGGAGGTTGCACGATGAGGGGAAAGAAAGCAACAATCCCCCGTGCGATCAACGCAGGTGCACGCCTAGAATGTGCCGACAACACAGGGGCCCGAGTACTCGAGGTCATATCGGTCAAAAGGTATCGAGGTGTAAAGAACAGGATGCCTCGTGCCGGAATCGGCGACATGATAGTGGTCTCTGTCAAGAAGGGTACCCCTGGGATGAAGAAACAGATATTCCGAGCGGTTATCATCCGGCAGAAAAAGGAGTTCCGAAGGCCAGACGGCCTCAGGGTGAAGTTCGACGAGAATGCTGCGGTCATCACAGATGACGATGGAATTCCCAAGGGATCGGAGATAAAAGGGCCAGTGGCCAGAGAGGTGGCTGAGATGTACGGAAAGATCGCCTCGGCCGCGTCGATAATAGTGTGATTGCCATGAAGAGCAAAAAACCAGGCAAACAACGGAAAGAAAGGTTCAATGCCCCTCTCCATAAACTGCAGAAGTATATGCATGCCCCCTTAAGCAAGGAGCTCCAAGAGGAGATGAAAACGCGCAGCGCTCAGTTGAAGAAGGGCGATACCGTCAAGATGATGCGCGGAGATCACGTTGGAGTCGAGGGTGAGGTCGAGAAAGTGGACCTGAAGAAATGCGTCATCAACGTTGCAGGAGTGAGCGTCTTCCGCGCCGATGGAACGGAAGTTCCAAGGGCAGTTCAACCCTCCAACGTACTCATCACCAAGATGGAGCTAGATGACGAAAAGCGCAAGGAAATCTTTTCAAGGTGATTTAGGTGAGCAGACATCAGAAAAGGATTTCAAGTCCCAGGAGCTGGCCCATACCCAGAAAAACCCAAAAATGGGCCGCAAAGACCAGGCCAGGTCCTCACTCTGCTGAGGTGAGCATTCCCCTCCTGTTCGTGGTCAGGGACTTCCTGAAATTGGCCGACAACGTGAGAGAAACAAAGCGAGTTCTTCATGAGGGTGGCGTCTTGGTAGACGGGACCGTCAGGAAGGATCACAGGTTTCCGGTGGGGATCTTCGACGTGATATCGGTCCCTTCCCTAAACAAACAGTACAGGGTGTTGCAGGACGCTAAGGGCAGGTTCAACCTCCACGAGCTCGAATCTGGCGAGGTCAGAAAGCTCAACAGGATCGAGAACAAGACCACTTTGAACGGTGGTAAGATCCAGCTCAATCTCAACGACGGGACCAACAAGGTCGTCGAAGGCGAATACCAGACTCGCGATTCGATCATTCTTTCAATCCCTGGAAAAGAGATTGAAGACAGGATCGAGTTCAAAGAAGGCAATCTGGCTATGGCGGTGGGCGGATCTCATTCCGGTGAGATCGGCATAATCAAGGAAATCACGACCGTCCGGAGTTCAAGGCCTAATAGGATCATCATATCAGGCAAAGTGGACTTCGAGACCACCGTTAATCATGTCTTCATGATTGGACGAGAGAAGCCTGCGATCAAGATGGGGGCTGAGATATGAACCCAATGTTGGATCCTCGTATAGACAAGTTGACCGTCCACATCGGCGTAGGTGAAGGTGGTCAGAGGTTGGTCAACGCTGAGACTATTCTAAACGAGATTACTCACAGGGTCACGGTTAGATCAGTTTCCAAGAAGACCATTCCCGCATTTGGGATAAAGAAAGACGAACCCCTCGGTTGCAGGCTGACTTTAAGAGGAAAAGACGCCGAAGAGTTCCTCCAAGTCGCTTTGGAAGTCGCAGGTAAAGTTCTTCGGATGACTCAGTTCGATGATACCGGGAACTTCTCCTTTGGCGTAGAGGAACACACTGACTTTCCGGGTATGAGATACGATCCTGACATAGGCATCTTCGGGATGGACGTTTCAGTGGCTCTCAAGAGGGCTGGGTACCGCGTAGCCAGGCGGCGTGTAGCCCGAGCGAAGATCGCCACGCGTCACAGGATCCAGAAAGAAGAGGCCATGGAGTTTGTCAAAAGCAAGTATGGTGTAGACATCGTGGAGGCAGCATGACGAATAGCAAGAAAAAGTTCGGTCGAGGCGCAAACGCCTGCAAGCGCTGCGGTAGAAAGCCGGGTTTAATCAGGAAATACGGCATATTCCTCTGTAGGCAGTGTTTCAGAGAAGTCGCCCGCGACATGGGATTCGATAAATATGCATGAGGTGATGTAATATGGTTCTATTGGATCCGCTTGCTGATGCCATGTCCACCATAAAGAACGCAGAGAGCGTGGGCAAAAGCGATTGCTTCATCCATCCTGCTTCCAAACTGATCGGCAATACCCTGAAAGTGATGACTGATCTGGGATATCTTGGTGAGTTCGAGTTTCTGGACGATGGCAAGTCCGGCATGTTCAACGTGAAATTGCTGGGAAAAATCAACAAATGTGGCGTTATCAAGCCCAGGTTCTCTACAAAGGTGTCTGAGTTTGAGAAATGGGAGAAACGATTCCTTCCTGCCAGGAACTTCGGTGTTCTGATGGTCAGCACCAGCCAAGGCGTCATGTCTCACGTCGAGGCTCGGGAGCTGGGCATTGGTGGCCAGCTGCTGGCTTACGTTTACTAGGTGGTGGCAATGGTCAAGGAGTTAGCACGAAGATTGGCGATTCCAGAGAGCGTCGAGGTGAATATCAGCGACGATTTCGTGGTCAAAGTAACCGGTCCCTTGGGCACGGTCTCCAGGCGACTCTGGCATCCCAATATCGAGATAAGAAGAGATGAATCAGATCTGGTCTTGGACTCTCGAATCTCCCGCAAACAGCATCGTGCCATGGCAGGAACGCTCAGCGCTCATCTGGCCAACATGATGAAGGGAGTAACTGACGGTTTCGAGTACAATATGAAGGCTGTTTATTCTCACTTCCCTATACAGCTGAAGATCACAAAAGATGAGCTCGTAATCAGCAACTTCCTGGGTGAGAGAAAGCCTCGTACTGCTAAGATCTTGGGTGATTCCAAGGTCGAGATTCGAGGTGACGAGGTCGTAGTTACTGGGATCAACAAAGAAGATGTGGGCCAAACCATGGCCAACATTGAACAGGCGACCCGGGTCCGAGGCTTTGATATCAGAGTCTTCCAGGACGGAATATACTTGGTGGACAAGAGGTGATACAGGTGAGTTCCGAGACTGAGAGACTGCTGAAGGTCAGGTCGAGGCAGAAAAGAAAGAAGCCCGAGTTCAACCGTTGTGATTCTCACAAGAAAAAGAGAGTTTCCACCAGCTGGAGGAAACCTCGAGGACTGCACAACAAATTGCGTCGCCAGATTTCAGCCAAAGGCAAATTGGTCAAGGCCGGATATGGCAGTCCTGCATCCGTTAGAGGGTATCACCCCTGCGGTATGAAGGAGATTTTGGTCAAATGTGCCGCCGATCTAGAAAGTGCAGAGGGCTGCGCAGTCAGGATTGCATCGGCTGTAGGCATGAAGAAGAGGACCAAGATAGAAGCCATGGCCCGTGAGATGGATCTAAAGATCCTTAACCCCAAGGCTGGAGGCAAGTGAGATGCCCGACTTTGCGACGCAGAAGAGACTGGCCGCAAGCGTTATGAAGGCTGGCAAGAGCCGGATCTGGGTTAATCCGGATCCAGACGTTGCCAGCGAAATTGCAGAGGCCATAACCAGAGATGATATTCGCGCTCAAATTGAATCGGGTAACATAAAGGCCAAGCCCAAGAAGGGTAACAGTCGTGCCAGATTCAGAATAAGGGCGGCCAAGAGAAGCTACGGCCACAAGAAAGGCTACGGTCGGAGAAAAGGTGCCAAAGGGGCCAGAACCCCCTCCAAGAAGAGGTGGATGGCCAAGATCCGGGCACTTCGCCGAAACCTGAGAGAGCTGAGAAGTAGCGGTCAGATTGACCGTCATGATTATCGGATGCTCTACAGGAAGGCGAAAGGTGGCGAGTACCGCAGCACGGCTCATCTTAACGCTTACATCAAGTCAAAAGGTCTAATGAGGAGTGACTGATGGCAACCGGACCACGATATAAAGTGCCCTTTAGAAGGCGAAGAGAGGGCAGAACGAATTACCATATCAGGTACAAGCTCCTGTTGTCCAAAAAACCAAGGCTGGTTATCAGGAAAGGCAACGGGAATATCTCCTTGCAACTGGTAATAGCAAAGCCAATCGGCGACGAGACGCATCTTACCGTCAATTCCCGAGAGATCAAGAAGTTCGGGTACGATTCCAGCACTGGCAACATTCCGGCTGCATACCTGACCGGGCTCCTATTCGGAAAAAAGATGAAATCTTTGGGCTACACCGAGGCCATCTTGGACATAGGGATTCAAGCCAGTACCAAGGGTAGCAGAGTTTACTCGGCCCTGAAGGGAGTTGTCGATGCCGGAATAGAAGTGCCTCACAGTCCTGAAATCTTCCCAGATGAAGAGAGGATTCGGGGAGAACACATAAGTTCCTATCGAGGCGTGGACGTCGCAACCCAGTTTGAGGCTGCTCGAGAGAAAATATTGGGGTGATATTGTGAGAAGATACGGAGAAGAATGGGTCCCCAAGACCAAGCTGGGCAGGCTCGTTTACGAGGGCCAAATCACTACCCTCGACGAGGCGTTGCGTTCCAGGCTTCCCATCAAAGAGCCTGAGATAGTGGATACACTCCTTCCTGGCCTTGAGGACGAAGTTCTGGACATAAACATGGTCCAGAGGATGACTGACTCTGGTCGGAGGGTGAAGTTCAGGGCCACGGTCATCGTGGGGAACAGAAACGGCTACATAGGCTTAGGCCAAGGTCGAGATAACCAAGTAGGTCCTGCCATCAGAAAAGGGATCGATGTGGCCAAGCTGAACATCATAAAGATACAGCGAGGTTGCGGCAGCTGGGAATGCGGTTGCGGCGATGAGCACACCGTTCCTTTTGAGATCATGGGAAAAGCTGGAAGTGTTGAGATTCACCTGATCCCTGCACCCAAAGGCCTTGGAATCGCGGCTGGAGCGACTGCGAAGAAAGTCATGGAGATGGCTGGGATCCAGGATGTCTGGACCAGGTCTTCGGGCAACACCAGAACCACGCTCAACTTCGCCAAAGCCACGTACAACGCGCTGCAAAATGTCATTGCCATGAGGGTATAGACGATGTATGCGATAGTGCGACTTCGGGGAACAGTCAATACCAAGCCCGGTATCAAGGACACCCTCAAGATGCTCAACCTCCACAGGATAAACCACTGCGTTGTCGTCCCTGAAAATGTCCATTACAAGGGCATGATCCAGAAGGTGAAAGATTACGTGGCTTGGGGCGAGGTCGATGAAAACGTTCTTGCCACCCTCTTGGGCAATAGGGGTAAGTTGAGCGGCAACAGGCGGCTGAATGAGCAGTATATCCGCGAGAACACTTCCTACAAAGATCTGAATGAATTTGCTTCGGCGGTGTGTCAGGGCGCGGTCAGCTTGAAGGATGCTGGCATAAAGCCGGTTTTCAGGCTCCACCCACCCAGAAAAGGACACCGTGGGAAAAGTGGGATAAAGAAGACCGTCAAGGAAGGTGGCGTTCTGGGTTATCACGAGGCCATTGCGGATCTTATTTGGAAGATGAGGTAGTACCATGCCTAAAAAGAATGTGAAGAAGTTCAGAGGGACTCGGACTTGCGGCGGAGGCACCCACAAAAACCGGAGAGGTGCAGGGTCTCATGGTGGCCGTGGGAATGCTGGATCCTTTAAACACCACATAATCAGGGCCCGTATGAGGGGCCAATTGTTGGGCAAATATGGGTTCCACAGGCCTACTACCGTGAAGATGAACTTCATAAACGTGGGCGACCTTGAAGGAATGGCAGACGAGAATGGGCATGTCGACCTTGGCTTGGTGAAAGTCTTAGGAAAGGGCAAGCTAGCCAAGAAGCTCACAGTCAGTGCAGCCGGTTTCTCTGTGACTGCAAAGGAGAAGATCGTAGCTGTCGGCGGTGAAGTAGTGGTAGCATGAATCAGCATAGCTTCTTCTACGCTATAGAGCCCTTCGTTAGAAGGCTACCGGCGGTGCAGAGGCCAGAGGGGCACGTCCACTTCAAGAAGAAGCTCAGCTGGACCGTGGGCATACTGATCCTTTACTTTGCCCTCTCCAACGTTCCCCTCTTTGGCCTTTCTCCCGCTTCAATTGACCTGTTCGGGATGTATCGTGCTTTCTTCGCAGGATCTTTCGGGTCCCTCATGCTTCTGGGCATAGGGCCCATAGTGACTGCGTCTATCGTGCTCCAACTACTGGTTGGGGCTGACATAATAAAGCTGAACTTGCAAGATTCGCGTGATCAGGCGATCTTTCAGGGGACTCAAAAGCTCTTGGTCTTCGTCATGATCGTCGTCGAGGCCTTGCCCCAGGTGACTGGCGGGTATCTTCTTCCAGATTCCGCGTTGGCCACCGCACTGGGCGTGTCTTTGGCCGTAATATCTTTCATAATATTCATCCAGATATGTATTGGCGGCGTCCTCATCCTTTTCATGGATGAAGTGGTGAGCAAATGGGGTGTTGGGTCTGGCGTTGGGCTTTTCATCGTGGCAGGAGTCAGTCAGCAACTCATCACCGGTATATTCAATTGGACTATAGGGGACAAGGGTCTGCCCATAGGCATAATTCCCAAGTGGGCTTACATATTCACCCACGATGTATTGGGCTTGGAAGACGTTTTCACCACCTCTGGTATCGAACGAATATTCATAGACGGTGGAATACTCGCCCTTCTATCGACGATTGCCATCATACTCTTCGTAGTCTTGGTGGAGAGCACCAGAATAGAGATCCCTCTCGCTCACAGCGCAGTGAGGGGTGCAAGAGGTCGTTTCCCTGTAAAACTGGTCTATGCCAGCGTTCTGCCCATGATCTTGGTGAGGGCGCTCCAGGCTAACATCCAGATGATAGGAACGCTTCTTTCCGGAAAGATCGGAACTCAAAACGTGGTGACCACCACAGATGCAGCTTCCGGTGTCAACATAATCCACACATCTTATTCCAGTTTGTTGGGAACGTTCATATCCACGACGAAGACGGACATGGTGACAGATGCGTTGGTGAGCACCACATCGCCCCAGCCCGTATCGGGGTTGATGTATTACCTTTCGCCCATCAACAGCCCTTATGACTGGATACCAAGTTTGGTTTCCCAGAGCACTCCTGGAATGGAACTTTTGGGTTTGTCACCCATCGCATCCTGGCAGATATGGCTTCACGTCTTCTTCGATGCTACTGTCTTGATCGTGGGCGGCATAATCTTCGCCATATTCTGGATCGAGACGACTGGAATGGGTGCTAAGAGTGTGGCTGCCAAGATTCATGCTTCAGGTCTTCAGGTTCCCGGTCACAGGAGAAACCCTGCCAGCATCGAGAAGGTTTTGGGAAGGTATATTCCCAAAGTCACGATCATCGGCGGTGCTATAATCGGGCTTCTCACTTTGGTTGCAAGCCTCATGGGAACTTTGGGTGGTGCTGGTGGTACTGGTCTTCTCCTTGCCGTGAGCATAGTTTACAGGCTCTACGAGCAGGTCGCGAGCGAACAGATTCAAGAAATGTACCCGATGATGCGCAAGTTCTTCGGTGACATGTCATGAAGGGCATCAAGGACCTCAAGAACATTAAAGGCAAAAAGGGCAAGAAGGATGCGAGCACGAACCTGCTCAAGTCCCTTGATTCCTTTGTTTTGGGTGTGGGCGCAGCCCTTATGATCGGGATAATGGTCAGCCAGCAGTTCAGGCACCAGGTTGGGGTTTCGATGAACTACCTGATAGGGTGGCTCCCTGATTATCTTCCATTCTACGTGGTGCTCTTTGCCCTTGCGGCAGTGACTGGCCTTTATGCGACCCTCATCCAAAAGTACACCATGGATTGGGGATACCTTCGGGTTCAGCAAGAGAAGATGAAGTCGTTCCAGCGAGAATTTCGAGAAGCTCAGCTATCCGGAGATAAAGCTCGGCAACAGCAGCTCCAAAACGAGCAGAAAACCATGATGGGTGACCAAGGCAAGATGATGAAGATGCAGATGAAGCCCATGCTCTACATTGGGGTAATCTCTATACCTCTCTTCATGTGGGCTTACCTATACATCGATCAACATCCTTCTGGTCTTATGATGGTCTTTCCCTTCTGGGGGGAACAGAGCCTTTCGGGTACCGTTATTGGGCCCATATTCTACTGGTTCTATTGGTACTTCGTCTGTTCGATACCTGTGTCGCAGATAATACGCAAAGCTCTCAACGTCGGCGGTATGTGATGATAATCACGATAAGTGGATCACCTGGGACTGGAACCAGCACGCTTTCTAAGGAAGTCTCTCGACTGCTGGGTTTGCGCTGGGTTAACTCAGGCGAGCTGTTTCGTAAGATCGCTAGCGATAGGAACATCTCGATCGAGGAGCTGGGTAAGCTTGCCGAAAAGGGTCCCGATATCGATTATCTCATAGACGACGCTCAAAGGAAGTTGGCCAAAGAGGGTGGCGGCGTCTTTGAAGGAAGACTATCAGGCCACATTCTAGATGCCGACTTGAAAGTTCTCCTCAAGGCTGATGTCATGGTCCGGGCCGAGAGAATCGCGTCTCGTGAGGATGCATTGGCTGAAGATGCCCTAGTCGAGTGCAGAGCAAGAGAACAGTGCGAAGCTCGCCGATACGAGAAGTATTACAACATTGACATCGACGATTATTCCGTCTACGATCTTGTCATAAGCACCGATACTTGGGATGAGTTTGGGGTGGTCGAGATAGTCATTGCTGCAGTGGAGGCTCTGAAACATGGCCAGAAAGCTGAAACTTCCCTCTGAGCGCGAAAGAAACGTTCTTCTCAAAAAGTCCGGAGAGACAAATCCCGATTATGGATCCTATCCAAAAGATAGGCCATTGGATCAATACATCAGGTTCGGGGCGATCAACCTGGACAAACCTTCGGGTCCTTCCAGTCACGAGGTCGTGGCCTGGGTGAAATCGATTCTGGACCTGGATCGGGCTGGTCACAGCGGGACTTTAGATCCAAGGGTGACTGGCATACTGCCGGTGATGCTGGGTGACTCGACCAAGATCATGGATACCTTGCTTAGCGCAGGCAAGGAGTATGTCTGTCTCATGAGGGTTCATTCTACTGTGCCCAGAAAAAAGATCATCGAGGTTTGTGGCGAATTCGAGAGCAAGATCTATCAAAAGCCGCCCATCAAGTCCAGCATCAAGAGGGTGCTTCGGATTAGGGAGATCTATTACCTTGATATCATGGAAATAGATGGTCCTCATGTCCTGATGAGGGTAGGGTGTGAAGCTGGAACTTACTTGCGAAAGCTCTGTCACGATATCGGAATTGCGCTTGGAACTGGCGCTCACATGGAGGAGCTCAGGAGGACAAAGAGCGGGCCTTTTCGCGAAGATGAGACGTTGGCAACTTTGCACAATCTCAAGGATGCTCACGAGATCTGGATAAGTACCGGCGACGAAACCGAGTTGCGACACGTGATTCGTCCTGTAGAAGAGGCGCTGAGACATCTGCCGTCTCTCGTGGTGGGCGATATGGCAGTGGATGCAATATGTCATGGCGCGCCTCTGGCAGCACCCGGCCTTCTTCGGCTCGAGTCGGACATATCCGAAGGCGAAAAGGTAGCTATTTATACTCTGAAGGGAGAGGCTGTTGCCGTGGCCACTGTGACCATGGCAAGCGAAGGTATGGCAGAAGCTCAATCTGGCATCGTTGCCAAGACCTCGCGAGTGATCATGGATCCTGGGACTTATCCCCGAGGTTGGTCGCATTCAAGTGTGCCGAGGTAGTCTAGTGGTAAGGCGCAAGCCTGGAATCGATGACTGACAGCTTGTGATCCATAAGGGTCGCGGGAGTTCGAATCTCCCCCTCGGCGCT